>CAZHEM010000111.1:0-8859 GCA_964531725.1 uncultured Acetatifactor sp. | reverse complement strand
ATTACAGACCATGGTGTTATGTATGGTGTTATTGACTTTTATCGTGCGGCTCGTGCGGAAGGTATTAAGCCTATCTTAGGTTGTGAGGTCTATGTAGCACCTAATTCTCGTTTTGATAAGGAATTGACAGGTGGAGAGGATAGATATTACCATTTGGTGCTTCTTGCAGAGAACAATACAGGCTATGCCAACCTGATGAAGATTGTCAGCCGTGGTTTTACAGAAGGTTATTATTATAAACCTCGTGTGGATATGGAAGTGTTGAATCAGTATCACGAGGGTATTATTGCATTGTCTGCCTGCTTGGCGGGAGAGGTGCAGCGTTACATAGTGAAGGGATTGCCTGACGAGGCGAGAAAAGCTGCTCGCAAATACGAGGCATGTTTTGGCAAAGGCAACTACTTCTTAGAATTGCAGGATCATGGTATTCCAGAGCAACGTATGGTGAATACAGAGCTTATGAAAATGAGTCGTGAATTGGATATTCCATTAGTGGCTACCAACGACGTGCATTATACTTATGCTGAGGATGCGGATTCTCATGATATTTTACTGTGCTTACAGACTGGTAAAAAGCTAGCAGACGAAGACCGTATGCGCTATGAAGGCGGTCAGTATTATGTAAAAAGCGAAGAAGAGATGAAAGGTCTGTTCCCATATGCATGGGAAGCGGTGGAAAATACCCAGCGTATTGCAGATCGTTGTAATGTAGAGATTGAATTTGGCGTGACCAAATTACCAAAATATGAAGTGCCAGAAGGCTATGATTCATGGACTTATCTGAATAAATTGTGTCAGGATGGTTTAGCAGAGCGTTATGGTGATGGTAGTCAGCCTGCTGGAGATACTGGACAGACCTTGCAGGAACGTCTGGAATATGAACTTGGCGTTATCAAGACCATGGGATATGTGGATTACTTCCTTATCGTATGGGATTTCATTAATTATGCCAAAAGCAATGGCATTCCAGTAGGTCCGGGGCGTGGTTCTGCGGCAGGAAGTATTGTATCCTACTGCTTGAAAATTACGAATATTGACCCAATCAAATATAGCTTACTGTTTGAGCGTTTCTTAAATCCAGAACGTGTATCTATGCCCGATATCGATATTGACTTCTGTTTCGAGAGAAGGCAGGAAGTTATCGATTATGTAGGCAGAAAATATGGTGCAGACAAGGTGGTACAGATTGTTACCTTTGGTACGCTAGCTGCGAAGGGTGTTATCCGTGATGTGGGACGTGTTATGGATTTACCATACGCCTATGTGGATAGCATTGCGAAAATGATTCCTAATGAATTGAATATTACCATTGATAGAGCTTTGGAGCTGAATCCAGAGTTTCGTAAGTTATATCAAGAGGATGAACAGGTTCGTTACCTAATAGATATGTGTAAACGACTGGAAGGCTTACCAAGACATACTTCTATGCATGCAGCAGGCGTAGTTATCTGTCAGAAGGCAGCAGATGAGTTTGTGCCACTGTCTCGTGGCTCTGATGGTTCTATTACAACCCAGTTTACCATGACCACCTTGGAAGAATTGGGATTGCTTAAGATGGATTTCTTAGGTCTTAGAACCCTTACCGTAATTCATGATGCGCTTGATTTTATAGAGAAGTCTACTGGCAATCGTATAGATATTGATAACATTGATTTTAATGATAGCAAAGTATTGGCATCTATTGGCACTGGTAAGACGGATGGCATTTTCCAGTTAGAAAGTGCGGGTATGAAGAGCTTCATGAAGGAGCTTCGTCCGCAGAATTTGGAAGATATTATTGCGGGTATTTCCCTGTATCGTCCGGGTCCAATGGATTTCATTCCTAAGTATATTAAAGGAAAGAATAATAACGGCGACGTGGCATATTCCTGCCCGCAGTTAGAGCCGATTTTATCTCCTACTTACGGCTGTATCGTATATCAGGAGCAGGTTATGCAGATTGTACGTGACTTGGGCGGATATACTTTGGGACGAAGCGATTTGGTTCGTCGTGCAATGAGTAAGAAAAAACAATCTGTTATGGAAAAAGAGCGTGCTAACTTTGTGTTTGGTAACGAGGAAGAAGGCGTACCTGGTTGCGTATCCAATGGAATCGGAGAACAGGTGGCATCTCATATTTATGATGAGATGATGGACTTTGCGAAATATGCATTTAACAAATCCCATGCGGCTTGTTATGCAGTGGTATCGTATCAGACAGCATACTTGAAATATTATTATCCAGTGGAGTTCATGGCTGCGCTTTTGACTTCTGTAATTGATAACCCGAAAAAGGTATCCGAATATATTTTGACCTGTCGTAACATGGGCATTGAAATATTACCACCAGATATTAATCAGGGTGCATCCGGATTCTCGGTATCTGGAAAGAGTATTCGTTATGCGCTGACGGCCATTAAGAGTGTGGGACGTCCTGTTATTGAAAGTATAGTGCAGGAGCGAAAGGAACGTGGCTCTTTTACCAACTTGAAGGATTTTATTACCAGAATGGCTGACAAGGACGTGAATAAACGTGCTATTGAGAACTTTATCAAGGCCGGTGCTTTGGATGGACTAGGTGGAACTAGAAAGCAATTCATGAGTGTATATGTGCAGATTCTAGAGCATATTACGAAGGATAAGAAGAATAATCTGGCAGGACAGATTTCCCTATTTGATATTGCATCTGAGGAAGATAAAGATGAATTTGACATTCGTATGCCAGAAGTGGGAGAGTACTCTAAAGAGATGCTTTTAGGCTTTGAAAAAGAAGTATTAGGCATTTACATTAGTGGTCATCCGTTAGAAGAGTATCAGGATATGTGGCAGAAAACTATTTCCAATATGACTAGCGATTTTATGTTGGATGAGGAAACGGGTGCTGTGCGCGTATCCGATCAAGCCAATGTAATCGTAGGTGGTATGATTGCCGACAAGACCATTAAATATACCAAAAATGATAAGGTGATGGCTTTTCTGAACTTAGAAGACTTAGTAGGTAACTTGGAAGTCGTAGTATTTCCTAAGGATTATGAACGCTATTCTTCTATATTAATGGAAGATTCAAAAATCTTTATCAAGGGACGAGTGTCCCTAGAAGAAGACAAAGATGGAAAACTCATCTGTGAACAAATTGCAACCTTTGAGGATGCCATGAAGGGTGGAGAATTATTCCCAAGTCGTCGTGGTGGATATGGTGGCAATGGCTATGGCAGCCGCAGTAATTATGGAAATGGTCAAGGTGGCTATAATAATCGTGGTGGTCAGTATGGTGCTGGTCAAGGTGCTTCTTATGGTCAGAATGGTGCACCACAGGCAACCGCTACCAAGATGCCAGAAGGTGTATGGGTACAGTTCCAAGACGCAGAAGAATATCAAAAACGAGAAGCAGAGCTCTTGTCTGCCATTGCGGATTCTGATGGACAAGACAATGTGGTGGTATTCTTAAAGAGTACCAGAAACTTCAAAATTCTCCCTGCAAACCGACAGGTTAGGGCAGATGATAGCCTAAAAAGCAAATTGGGCTCGATATTCGGCGAGGAAAATGTTAAATTTTTAACCAAACCTATTGAAAACCGATAAAAAATAGATTAAAATAGGTTATTGGAAAACGATTTACGAATTTCTGTTAGGGATTACTTTAGGAGGTAACGTCATGGCAAAAGAGATTAAAACAATCGCCGTATTGACAAGTGGTGGTGATGCGCCAGGAATGAACGCTGCAATCCGTGCAGTAGTTAGAACCGCAATCGCAAAGGGAGTTAAAGTAAAAGGTATTAAAAAGGGTTACCAGGGACTTTTAAATGAAGAAATTATAGATATGGAAGCTAGAAATGTGTCCGACATTATTCAGAGAGGTGGTACTGTACTCGGTACTGCTAGATGTCTGGAATTCAAGACCAAGGAAGGTCAGGAGAAGGGCGCAGAGATTTGTCGTAAGCATGGAATCGACGGTATTGTAGTAATCGGTGGTGACGGTTCTTATCGTGGTGCGCAGGCACTTTCCAGATTGGGCATTAACACTATTGGTGTGCCAGGAACGATTGACCTTGACATTTCATGTACAGAGTATACTATCGGTTTTGATACCGCTGTTAATACTGCTATGAGCGCAATTGATAAGGTTAAGGATACTTCTTCTTCTCATGAGCGTTGTAGTATTATCGAAGTAATGGGTAGAGATGCTGGTTATATTGCTTTATGGTGTGGTATTGCCAACGGTGCTGAAGATATTTTACTTCCTGAAAAGTATGACTTTAATGAACAGAACATTATAAATAATATTATTGAGAACCGTAAACGTGGTAAGACACATCACATCATTATCAATGCAGAAGGTATCGGACACTCAAGCTCCATGGCTAGAAGAATTGAGGCGGCTACTGGTATTGAGACCAGAGCTACCATTCTTGGTTACATGCAGCGTGGTGGTAATCCAACTTGTAAGGATCGTTACTATGCATCTATCATGGGTGCTTATGCGGTGGATATTCTCCTTAAGGGTAAGACCAACCGCGTGGTAGGTTATCAGCATGGTGAGTTCGTTGACTTTGATATCGAAGAGGCTTTAAGCATGACCAAGGGAATCGATGAGTACGAATACAAGGTTGCTCATTGGTTGTCAGTATAGGAAGTAAGTATTACGAAAGGTCTGCATGGCTTTAGTTGTAATAATAAGAAGAGGAAAGTACAGTGTATTTTGCAAAAGCAAGTTACACTGTACTTTTTTTCTGTATCTTTTATTATTTTTGTGCTATCATAGTGAGAAAAGAGTGGAGAAGAGGTTTATTATGATTACCAGTTGCGCCAATGCAAAAGTAAAACAAATAGTACAGCTTCAGACCAAAGCCAAAGAACGCCGAAAAGAACAGGTTTTCATAGTGGAAGGTTTCAAAATGTTTGAGGAAGCACCAGAAGAGCAGATTCTAGAAGTGTATGTGGCTAGTGAAAGTGAAGAAAAAGCACGAGAGAATCAGAACTTGTGGGATAAATTACAGCGTTGCAGATACGAATTGGTGTCGGCAGAAGTATTCAAACGTATGTCGGATACTCAAACTCCACAAGGTATTTTGACAGTGCTAAAACAACCAAAATATGATTTGGTAAAGCTTTTGGAGCAACCGAATGGATTGTGGGTAGTATTGGAGAATCTACAGGACCCAGGAAACCTAGGAACCATTCTGAGAACGGGAGAAGGAGCTGGAATAACAGGTGTTATTATGAGCTCTCAGACAGTGGATATTTTCAATCCGAAGACCATTCGTTCTACTATGGGCTCCATTTATCGAGTGCCCTTTTTATATGTAGAAAACCTTGCTGATGCTATAACAGAATTGCATAAGCATGGTATTAATACCTATGCGGCACATTTAAAAGGTGAGAATTATTATGACAGCTTTTCATTTAAAGAGCCTACCGCATTTTTGATTGGAAATGAAGGCAATGGATTAACGAAAGAGACTGCGGATTTGGCAAAGTCATATCTGAAGATTCCAATGGAAGGACAGGTGGAATCCTTGAATGCTGCTATTGCGACCTCGCTTTTAATGTACGAAGCCCATCGTCAGAGAGCGTAATATTATAAAAAGAATTCAGAAATGATAAGAAATAGAATTACTAGGAATTTATAAATAGTAAGAGCTTATAAATACTTAGAAATAGATAATTTACATGGAAGGGAAGAGAAAAAATGATAGGATTCATAGGATTAGGAAATATGGCAACCGCTATTATAGGCGGTATGCTTCAGAAGGGAATTGTAGGTGCAGATGAGATTATTGGTTCTGATAAATTTGAGCCATCTGTAGAGAAAGTTAAAACTAAATTCAACATATCGGCAACTACTAATAACAAAGAAGTAGTGGAAAAAGCAGATGTATTGTTTTTAGCAGTAAAACCAGCTTTTTTCCCAGAAGTAATTGGAGAGATTAAGAGCATTATTAAGAAAGATACCTTGATTATCAGTATTGCAGCAGGTAAGACCATTGATTATATTCAGAATGAATTTGGGAATAATGAATTAAAAATTGTTCGTTGTATGCCAAATGTAGCTGCTTTAGTACAGGAAGCTTGTACTGGTGTGTGTGCTAATCAGAATGTTACAGAAGCTGAGTTGCAAAAAGCATTGGAATTAATTAGTGCTTTTGGACGTGCAAGTGTGGTTTCTGAGAATTTGATGGATGTAGTAGTAGGTGTGAGTGGTAGTTCTCCTGCCTATGTATTTATGTTTATCGAAGCTATGGCAGATGCAGCAGTGGCAGCAGGAATGCCAAGAGCGCAGAGCTATGAATTCGCTGCGCAGGCTGTACTTGGTAGTGCAAAATTATTGCTTGAAACTGGCAAACATCCAGGCGAATTAAAGGACATGGTGTGCTCTCCAGGTGGAACAACTATTCAGGCAGTTAAAGTCTTAGAGGAAAAAGGCATGAGAGCTGCTGTTATGGATGCAATGGAAGCCTGCATCGAAAAATCTAAGAGCTTGTAATAAAAAAGGCTGGGGACAAAGATGATTGTCTCTGGCCTAAAATTTTGATTTTTTTGGAAAAATATGGAAACTTGACAAAAAAATTATCCTCTGTTATTATAGGTCGCGTAACAAATTTAACAACTTTGTAATAAAATGGTTAAAAAGTGGAATACTTTTTATCAGTTAAAAATTACATGGAGGTTTTTTAGATGGCGATAAGCAGAAGGTTGCTTGTAGCGATGTCGGGATTGGTATTATCCGTTGTGATGTTTTCGCAGGCAAGCATGACCACACAGGCTGGCAGCACCAAGAATTACCTAGATGGATTGACTGGTGGAGTAGCAGATATTCTTAGTCCGAGTGCAACCAACACGGCGGAGATATTGAATGCTACTGCAAAGGAATTAAATTTGACACTTGAGGAAATTGACCTAGATTCTTTTACATCTGATTTGGTTATGGCAAATGTAAAAGATGCATTGAATGTAAGAAGTGACGCCAGCGAAGAAGCAGAAAAACTTGGCAAATTATACAAGGATTGCGGCGGCAGGATTCTGGAAAGAAGAGATGGATGGACCAAGCTTCAATCTGGTAATTTAGTAGGATGGGCAAAGGATGATTATCTACTCTTTGGAGAGGACGCTGAGGCTTTGGCTAATGATGTTGGTAAGCTGATGGCGACCATTACTACCGAGTCCTTAAGGGTTCGTAAAGAGCCAAGCGCAGAAGAGGGCGTAGGAATATATGGTTTGCTTCCAAAGGACGAGATTACTGAAGTCCTTCAGGAATTGGATAATGGATGGGTATGTATTGATTACGAAGGTAAGGATGGATATGTATCCGCTGAGTATATAGAGCTTGATTTCCAGATTGATGCAGGTGAGACGTTAGAAGAGATTAAAGAGCGTGAAGCAGCTGAATTGGAAGCAAAACGTCATGTGAACTATGGAGAATACACTACAGATGCTGATACCACAAGATTACTTGCAGCATTAGTTTACTGCGAAGCAGGTGGTGAAGCTTATGAGGGACAGTTGGCGGTTGCTGCTGTCGTTATGAATCGTGTAAGAAGTGGTGCATATCCAAACAGTATCCATGGTGTTATTTATGCATCTGGACAGTTTACACCAGCATTGAATGGTAAAGTAAATGCGGTATATGAATCTGGCAGATTCAGTGAAAGTTGCTTGAAGGCTGCGGAAGAAGCGATTTCGGGCGTATCTAATGTAGGCGATATGACTCACTTCCGCCGAAATAATGGACGCGAAGGTTTGGTAATTGGTAACCATGTATTTTATTAAGCAAAATAAGTGATAATGAATGCTCACATAAGTCTAAAAGTTGAACTTATGTGAGCATTTTTCTATTTACTGCAGATATAGAGAGAATGATTTAGTGGAAATGTGCACATTCTGATATATTGAGAAGAATTATCGTGCATAGAAAATCATTGCTTAGCATAGGAAAGTGTAGTACACTTTAAATCGTAGAAGACACCAAACAAATGAGGGGGTGAATACATGAATGAGATGCTAATTGGGTGGTTAATTTTACTGATTATTTGTATCATCGCAGAAGTTGCTACCATGGGGCTGGTATCTATCTGGTTCGCAGGTGGAGCACTGGTAACAATGATTCTGGCGGCATTTAATGCACCGCTAGGAGTTCAGATTGGTTGCTTTTTAGTTGTATCTCTTCTGTTATTATTTTTCACGAGGCCGATTGCGGTTAAATACTTTAATAAGGACCGTGTGAAGACGAATGCAGAAAGCTTGATAGGACATCAAGCGATTGTTACAAGTGAGATTGACAATCTTCAGGCAAAAGGTAAGGTGACTGTCAGTGGTGCGGAATGGAGCGCCAGAAGTGCAGATGCGGATATGAAATTGCCAGAGGGTATGGTAGTTGAAATCGTGGACATTCAGGGAGTTAAGCTGATTGTTAAGGAAAGTAGAGAAAAATAAAGAAAAATATATTAAGAATAGTGCGATAAGGCACAGAAAGAGGTAGAGTATGGAAATAATTATTGGAGTAGTAGTTGCATTAGTTTTATGGATTTTAGTATCTTGTATCAAAATCGTTCCTCAGGCACAGGCTTATGTAGTAGAGCGTTTGGGTGCATTCCAGGATACTTGGTCAGTTGGTTTGCATGTAAAGTTACCAATTATTGATAAGGTGGCTAGAAAAGTGAACTTAAAAGAGCAGGTGGCAGATTTTCCACCTCAGCCAGTTATTACTAAGGATAATGTAACCATGAGAATCGATACCGTAGTGTTCTATCAGATTACAGATCCTAAGTTATTCACTTACGGTGTTGAGAAACCTATGATTGCAATTGAGAACTTAACTGCAACAACACTTCGTAATATCATTGGTGATTTGGAATTAGACCAGACACTTACTTCACGTGAGAC
>CAZHEM010000110.1:0-9043 GCA_964531725.1 uncultured Acetatifactor sp. | reverse complement strand
TACGGAACAGGTAGAAGAAAAAAATCAATCGCTAGAGTATATTTAGTACCTGGTAAAGGCGATGTTGTTATTAATAAAAGAAGCATGGATGAATACTTCGGATTAGAGACTTTAAAGGTTATCGTTCGTCAGCCTTTAGTAGCTACCGAAACTGCTGATAAATTTGACGTTCTCGTTAACGTACACGGTGGTGGATACACTGGCCAGGCTGGTGCTATCAGACACGGTATTGCAAGAGCATTACTTCAGGTAGATGCTGACTACAGACCAACTCTCAAGAAAGCAGGTTTCTTAACAAGAGATCCTCGTATGAAAGAGAGAAAGAAATACGGTCTCAAAGCAGCGAGAAGAGCACCACAGTTCTCAAAACGATAAGCAGTTATCTGCGAACAATATGCAAATACAAAGGCCCTGGAATGTTTACATTCCAAGGCCTTTTTTATATGCATGTTGTTCATTGGAACGCAAGAATGGCCGAGGAAATCTGAAGGATTTTCGAGGTGAGGCTTGCGTTCGCAGATAACGGAAGATTTTCGAGGTCATCGAGTGGATTCGCAGTAATCTGCTATCGAAGTCGAGATGTATCTCAGTCATCGCAGATATAACCTTACCCTCTCTTCCGATACCACGTTGGTGTGCATCCCACCATTTTCTTAAACACATCACTAAAATAATTATAATTCTTGAATCCAGTCTGCAACGAAATATCCAACACGGACAACTCTGTATTCGCTAACAATTTCTGAGCGTGCCCAATCTTGAGACACACTAAATACTTCGAATAAGTAGAATTCATTTCCGTACTAAACACTTTTGATAAATAACTTGCCGACACATTAATGGCCTTTGCTGTTTCATCAAGAGAAGGATCATTCTGATAATTACCCTCCAAATAATTCATAGCATCTAATAATATCTTTTGTTTTTCTGATAAGCCATCTTCGTCAACTACCAGATTCGCTTGGTCTTTGATGATTATTAACATCATCTCTGTAAACAGACATTCAAGCATTAGATTCGAATAATCATTATAATTATTCCACTCCTCTTCAATGGAGTTAAGTACTTCCTGAACCCTTTTATCTGCATCGGTGCTTAATTGAATTGCAATCTGTGAAAATAAATTCTGTACTTGCGTTTCCCCAACCTCTTGAATAAGTCGCTCTATGACACATTCTCTGAATTTGATACTGAAATTCTCATAATCAATATCTAACTTTCCAGTAGTGCGGTGAGGCATATCCTTGTGCAAGAAAACAATTGTGCCTGGAGTTACAGTACAAGTTTTTTCTGGTGTGATTACAATGCGATTACCGGAATAGAGATACCCAAAGCTGTGATAATCATGATATGTATCCATGGAACGCATGGAGTATTTTCCCTTATTGATCTTCCGTTCTATTTTGAAATTATAATTCTTTAAAATAGGTTGTCCCATGTATTGCGCCTCCGATATACAAATCTAGACCTATTATAACAAAAAATCTGAACTATTGAAGGAAGAAGATATATTTTCAAAAGTTTTTATTGCGGTAAAGTATTAAAATAAAAATGACTTGATAATGAAGGAGCGAGAGTAGATGAAGAGAAGAGTATTAGCTATATTGGCGGTTGTAGTATTTACATTATCGTTGTGCGCATTTAGTAGACCAGAAGAGCAGTTCCCTTTGGATGTAGAAGTAACATATTATACCGATTATTGGCAGACTGACGAATTGGAAGGTACCATGTTTGCAAATCAGCAGGAAATAGAAGCTCTTGTGGAGACGGAGATGATTGAAGTAAGTGAACTGCTTGGAATGGATGACTTCTGGTATTATGCCAATCCGGAGGCAGAAAATATCGTTATAAATGTGGAAATAATGAATATGAATAAAAGTTTGGCTAGTAGCCTTAGCAGATATGGTGAAAAAGGCGTTACGGGTAGTTTAAGTCTTAGTACACGTGCTAGTGATATTTACCAAGATGGGGCAATGGCTCATGAGATTACACATTTGGTATTAGGAGATACTTTTTCCTATTCTTTGGAAGAAGGTATGTGTGAGTATGTAAGAGAAAGAGTTGGCTATTCTTCCATCTTAGATTATATGGCAGAGAGAGGTGTCGAACTCACTGAACAGGAGTATTTGAAATTAGAGTATCTTGTGACCAGTGAGGGCATATTAGCCAGTGGAAAAGGAACACAAGAGCAATTGGACGCTGTGTGGGAGAATGTGGGAAAAAAAGGAGGTTATCCTTATAGTCCTACCATATGGAAAGGCGGTATGTGGTATAGTCTGAGCCATTCTTTTGTTTCTTGGTTGGTAGAGGAATATAGTGTAGAAGAAATAATTACGCTTATGCAACAGGGAGGGGATGAGAGTGCCTATGAGCAATATCTGGGTAAAAGCTTGGATGAGTTAAGAGCAGAATGGGTAACTTATTTTCAGGAATTAGAGTTAAGCATTACGCCAGAAGAACTACATGCTAGATTGAGTGATGATGAAACACAAAGCAAAAAGGCAGACGAACTTGGTATAGACATCCAATTCAATTATTATGCCGATTATTGGAATGTATATGATTTCTCTAATACACCTTATCCAACTAAGGAAGAATTTGAGGTATTGGTGAAGGCTGAGATACTAGAAGTCTGCGATTTGTTGGAATATGAGGAATTCTGGACATATGCTAATCCAGATGCCAAGACTCTTTATATCGATGTGCAGTTTCAAGGATTGAATAAAAGTCAGATGGCATGGTTGCGTGAATTCGGGGAGAATTCCGTAAGTAGTTGTTTATTCCTAGCGTATGATACCACTGGCTTGGGAACAGATAGCGCCTTATCTCATGAATTGACACATATGTTAAGTGGTGAGACCTTTTCCATTTCTTTACAAGAGGGAGTATGCGATTATGTACGAGAACGAATAGGTTACTCTTCGGAAACAGCTCTCTGCAAGGAAAATGGATTGAATATAGGGGAACAGGAACTGCTGAAATTAAATTATGAGAGCAGATGTAAGAGACTCTTGAATGAAGGTAGCACGCAGGAAGAGATTGATGCTATTTGGGGACATATTGGTAAAGCTGGTTGGTATCCATATGTGATTAATACGCCTGAGAGTACCATGTGGTATGCATTGAGCCATTCCTTTGTAACATTTCTTATTGAAGAGTATGGTATGGAGAACGTGCTTCTCACTATGCAACAGGGAGAAGATGAGAGTGCTTATGAGGAATATTTGGGCAAGAGCTTAGATGATTTAAAAGCAGAATGGATGGCGTATTTTGAGGCATTAGAACCCAGTGTAACATTGGAAGAACTACAGATGGCAATGCTAGCTGGACTGGAGAAAAATAATATTTCAATAGCTGAATGATATTTCACGGAAGGATAGCAATAATTCACATTTTTATTGCTATCCTTAAAAAATGCGATACAAAAAACGAAAATTGGTACTAATTTCCCATAGATTCGACAACCCTCATTTGCTATAATGATTAACGGAATTTACAGAAGATGACTATATTACGCAATGAGGGTGAGTATTATAGTGCATACATAGAGAGGCATTAGGAGAACAGCTTACATGAATGTGATTGTGGGGGCACATGAACATTTGGAGTTTTCCTAGTGCCTTTTGCGGTACCTATGAACTTGGGGTGGTAACATGAAAGTAACTCTCGTCCTTTTGGTAACATTAGGACGGGAGTTTTTAGTTATTGAAACGCATAATTGCAACAAATCCACGCAAGATAGAAGTTACGAATGCCCAAAAAGCACTCTTTGTGGCACTGAGATACCCCGCACCCACAATATTGAAGCTTGCGAATAGGTAGCCAATGAAATAAAGCTTTAAGCCTATCATGGCATACTCCGCCATTTGGAGATTTTGTTCGCTATTAAAAAGTGCGATAATCTCTGATGTGTATAAATTGATAATCACAAGAACTAAGCCAGAGATAAGCAAAGCGGTGCATACGGATAATTTCAAGACCTTTTTTAGACAAATGGAATCCTTTTTTCCATAATATTCGCTGAACAAAGGCATTAAGAATATGATTCAACATAAAAAAAGGACTAAAGCAGAGAACCAGACGAGCATAAGGGGTCCCAATAGCAACAATTGAAGCATCACCACCAAGGAAATGAATCAACTGTTCTGGGAGCAGTATACCAATTAGAATGAAAGGGATACTGAGTAGCATAGCCCAGAGCACTGCGTTGGAAAAATAACTATCAGCATCTGATTGTTCACTAGCACATTGGATTTTGAATTTAGTTGCAGAACCGACACCAATCATAGCACCGATACCAAAATAAGGATGTTCAATAATTCTTGACAATTGCATGGGGTTAGTGTAGACTAACGGAGTTGTTTGCGTTAGTTTGGACTAACCTCGTTGTTTGTTCAGAAATAAGAGGAGATTTATGAGTAAGAAAAATATTTATCTAGCTGTTGCTACTGGCATTTTATGTGTACTATTGTTTGCTATAAAGGTAACGGGTCCTGCAGTTCATGTTATTTGTGGTATTTTGTTGACGGTAGTGTCTGTAAAACATTTGGGGAAGCGGATGCCTGCGTTAAGTTATATGCAGCGTAGAATTCAGATAGTAGATTGGGGATTGATGATTGCTTTGGTGGTAATGTTTCTGTCGGGAATGTTTTTACATCCAATGGGAGGTATTTTATGGATGAAAATCATCCATAAACTATCAAGTGTATTGTTTGTAGTGTTTGTAATTGTACATGGAGTACAACACATAAAGAAAAAAAGAAAGTAAAATAACTCCATAGGGCTTTTGTTTTTTGAAAACAATGGTCGAAAAAAGTAAATAGTCATAGAAAAAACATGAATAATATGCTATAATTATCTGAAAACAATACTAAGGATATTAGATACATGTATTGAGCAACAGGAGGAAGATGACTATGAAAAGAAAAGGAATAGCAACATTGCTATCGGTGTCTATGTTAGCCTTATCCCTTTTGGGTTGCGGTGGTGCACAAACTAGCAGCGAGACCGATGTGGAAAATGCTGTGTCTACGGAAAGTTCGACTTTGGAATCTGGAACTGTTCAGTTAAAGGTATGGACGGAAGAGGCAAACTTTGACAATGTCAATAAGATGATTGAAAGTTTCAAGCAAGAATATGCGGGACAAGCTACCTTTGAGATAACCATAGAAGCGCAGGCGGATGGCGAGACTAGAAATACATTATTAGGTGATATACATAATGGAGCAGATGTTTTTTCTATGCCAGATGATCAGTTATATGCTATGATTTCAGCCGGTGCGTTATCTCCAGTAGTGAATGCAGATACTGTTAAAAATGCTAACTTGGAAGATGCAGTAGATGCTGCATCTTATAAAGGTACCTTATATGCATATCCTTATTCAGCAGATAACGGATATTTCTTGTATTATGACAAGGACTATTTTACAGAAGAAGATGTTAAGACCATGGATCGTATTCTAGAAGTAGCAGCTGAGTCCGGCAAAAAATTATCTATGGAATTTAATTCTGGTTGGTATATGTATTCCTTCTACGGAGGAACTGGTCTGGAATTTGGCATTAATGATGATGGTGTGACCAATTATTGCAATTGGAACTCTACTGAGAATGCTATTAAAGGTGTGGATGTAGCAGAGGCAATGCTGGTTATTGCGTCTCATCCAGGATTCAAGGCACAAGGTGACACCGGATTTGTGGCAGATGCGCAATCAGGAGAAGCAATTGCAGGTATTAGCGGTGTGTGGAACGCAGTTGCTATAAAAGAAGCTTGGGGAGAAGATTATGGTGCTTGTAAGCTTCCAACTTATACTTGTGCAGGACAGCAGATTCAGATGTCTTCTTTTAAGGGATATAAAATGATGGGCGTTAATGCTTATTCAAAACACCCAGAATGGGCACATAAATTAGCTGAATGGATGACCAATGAAGAAAATCAAACTCTTCGTTTTGTAGAAAGAAGTCAAGGCCCTTCTAACAAAAATGCAGCAGCCTCTGAGGAAGTAAAGAAGGTTCCAGCAATTACTGCAGTTATTGAACAGTCTCAGTATGGAACCCTTCAGCGAGTGGGAAATAGTTATTGGAATGCATGTACTTCCTTTGCTGACACGCTCATTGCAGGTAACCCTAATGCTGTGCCAATGCAAGAATTGGTAGATAGACTTACCAATGAGATTGCGGCTTCAGCAGTACAATAAGGGGGTGTGAGTATGAAAGCAAAAAAACGTATCAGTATTAAAGTACTTATTTTAGTTCCAGTATTTATTTTAGGATTTTTGGCTATCTATTCTAATATTGATGCTATTTCTAATTTGGGTAATGTAAACGAAACAGCGGTAGTGATTTCGGAAGAGCATATGGTAAATATTTCTGAATTAAGTGAGATTCAGAAAAAGACTCAATCCATTCATAGATTAGCGTTGTCTCACATTATTGCTACAGATTTGGATACCTTAATTGGAATTGTAGAGACCGTTCGTATGGAAATTGATGGGTTGGACCAGTACTTGGCACAAAATGGTCCAAGTTTGAGAGAATTTGACGCGACGGCTTATGATCAGATGGTGGCAAGCTATGAGGGAATGAAGTACGAGATAGCCAACTTAATGGCGTATAGTGGTAATAATGAGAAAGAAGCAGCATTTGCGTTGGCGAATGGAGCTATTAAACAGTATGGTGATGATATTCAGGCGCAGATTGATATTATGGTAGATGAAGCCAATGCTAGTGCAGAACTCGCTAATGCCCAATTGCATGAAACATATGCTTCAGCAGTATTCAGAAATACTTCAAGTATAGTTATCAGTATTGTTGCTGTAGTAATCGCATTTTACTGTGTATTTGTACTTGTTATTAGAAAGCTTAATTCCATCAACCGTGAAGTACATGATATTATCAAAGGCATTGAGGATAAAGAAGGTGATCTTACTAAGAGAATTACCCTACGTTCCAATGACGAAGTAGCTGATTTAGGTAAGGGTATCAATACCTTTATGGAGAAACTTCAGGGCATCATGAAACTCATTATTGAGAATTCACAGGAACTGAAGGAAGTTGTCAATGAGGTACAACACAATGTAAGAACTTCTAATGATAGTGCATCGGATTTATCGGCTGTAACAGAAGAGTTGTCTGCTACCATGCAGGAGATTGAGAACTCTACTGGTAGAATCAATGCAAATGCAAGTTCCGTACGAGAAGAGGTAGAGGTGATTGCATCTAAATCTAATAGCATCAATGATTACTCTAAGAAGATGAAAGAAAATGCGGACAAGATGGAATCAGATGCTAGAACCACCATGGAAGTGACTAGTGGAAAAGTACAGGACATCTTAGAAGTATTGAACTTAGCTATTGAAGAAAGTAAGAGTGTAGAACAGGTAAATGGCTTGACAGAGGATATTTTAAGTATTTCTAGTCAGACCAATCTTTTGGCATTGAATGCTTCTATTGAGGCAGCTCGTGCAGGTGAGGCTGGACGAGGATTTGCTGTAGTAGCAGATGAGATTAGACAGTTGGCAGATTCGAGCCGTGATACAGCCAACAGAATCCAAGATATTAATAGAGTAGTAGTTAATGCAGTGCAGAATCTTTCTGGCAATGCAACCAATCTTGTTGAATTTGTAAATCAATCTATTTTACCTGAATTTGAGAACTTTGTGCAAAGTGGTGTGGAGTATCGTGAGAATGCTACATACATTGAAGGCGTAATGGATGAATTCTCTGTGAAGACAGATGAATTGAAAAATACAGTTGATGAGATTGCATCGGCAATTGATACCATTGCATCCGCTATTGAAGAAGGTGCTAAGGGTGTTACTGAGGCTGCTGAAAGTACACAAGGATTGGTAGAAAACATTGAGAATATCAATAATCGTATGGACGAGAACCAGGAGATTGCAGAGAAACTCAAAAATGAGACCAATGTATTTACTAATTTTTAGAACAGATAATCAGATGAAAGGTGTGAGGATTTCCTTACACCTTTCTTTGTGGGGCAAATAGTTGAATAAGTGAAGATTCTTCGTTATAATAAATAAATCAGTATTGGGCTTAAATATGGGAAAGGGAGCACTACTTATTATGCAAATTCAGAGAGAAAAAGCGTTGAAGGCTTTTAGGGAATATGTTGCACATTATGATGTACAGAGAGAAATGATTAGACTGAAAGTGGAGCACACCTATCGCGTAGCGAGCCTTTGCGAAGAGATAGCAAAATCTCTTGGATTATCCCAGGAGGATGTAGATTTAGCTTGGCTAATTGGATTGTTACATGATGTAGGTAGATTTGAACAACAGAAGAATTATGGTACCTTTAACGATGCAATTTCTATTGATCATGCAAAGTATGGAGCGCAGATTCTGTTTGATGAGGGCAAGATTCGAGACTACATTGAGCAAGACACAGAAGATAAATTGATATGGACAGCCGTTTACAATCATAGTGCATATCGTATCCCAGAAGATTTGGATGACAGATATACTATGTTTTGTAATATTATTCGTGATGCAGATAAAGTAGATATTTTCCGAGTAAATGTAGAGTTTCCATTGGAAGAAATCTACAATGTAACCAGAGAAGAGATGTATACTTGCGCAGTTACTCCTGCGGTTATGCAGAGCTTTCAGGAGGGGCATGCAGTGCTTAGAAGTTTGAAAAAGGTTCCGGTAGATAATGTAGTGGGGCATATATCACTAGTATATGAATTGGTATACGGGAAAAGTCTTGCACTTGCGAAGGAACAAGGATATCTAGCACAGCTGATGTCTTTTGAGTCTGAGAATGCCCTTGCGAGGGAACAGTTTGTTCAAATTAGAGCTAAGATAAATGACTTTTTAAAGGATAAGTAGATTGTTGGAGGTACTTAAGCGTGCTTTTTAATTCATATATATTTATATTGTTCTTTTTGCCAGTGGCATTGTTGGGATATTATGGTTTGAATTATTTTAAACAAGGGACTTGGGCTAAAATATTTTTAATCGGGATGTCCTTATGGTTTTATGCATATTTTCACCTGTCTTATTTAGCAATATTATTGGGCAGTAT
>CAZHEM010000109.1:0-9065 GCA_964531725.1 uncultured Acetatifactor sp. | reverse complement strand
GGGATGCTTGCCGATTTGCAGATATGTTTGGACCAGTAATAGATTTCTGCTGGGGAATTGGTGCCATGATGCTTTATCTGGTAGGTATCAAAATTCTTGGTGTGGAGATGGTATCTGTGGGATTATTGGTAGCGTTTGGTACATATATTAATATGTTCTGGAATCCGATTATGAATCTAAGTAATTTTTACAACAATCTTGTAACGAATCTGACGGCTGCAGAGCGTATTTTTGATATTCTTGATACGGAACCGGATATTGCGGATGGAATAGGTGTACAAGAACTGCCAGAGGTAAAAGGTGCAGTGGAATTTGCTCATGTAAACTTTACATATGATAGAGGAACACCTGCGGAGACCAAGGTGTTAGAGGATGTGAGCTTCCATGTACGACCTGGAGAGACAATTGCGTTAGTAGGCCCAACTGGTGCAGGGAAAACTACCATTGTGAATCTGATATGTCGTTTTTATGACATTGAAGAAGGTGTTATTACCATTGATGGGTATGATTTGACTAAGATATCTATTGAGAGCTTGCGACGTCAGATGGGCGTTATGACACAGGATAACTTTATTTTCCAAGGAACGGTGCGAGACAATATTCTCTACGGTAAATTGGATGCTACAGAAGAGGAAGTGATTGCTGCAGCCAAGGCTGTGAATGCTCATGATTTCATTATGAAAATGGAGAAGGGCTATGACACGGAATTAAAAGAGCAAGGAGCAGGGCTTTCCATCGGTCAACGTCAGTTGATTGCATTTGCTAGAACCATGATATCTATGCCTAAGATATTGATTCTGGATGAAGCAACCTCTAGTATTGATACTCACACGGAGATTTTAGTACAGAAAGGAATTGCAGCTTTGCTAAAAGGTAGAACTAGTTTTGTAATTGCTCATCGTCTATCTACCATTCAGAATGCAGATAGAATTTTTGTGATTGATCAAGGTGGAATCTTGGAGCAGGGTAGTCCGAAAGAACTTATGGAAAAGAAAGGTGCTTATTATAAGCTTTATATGGCACAGTATGGGGAATAGAGTAAGGAATAACTTTCTAAAATGATTTTTTGAAAAAACTATAGCAAAATGTCCTCTAAACAGATACAATAGGAAAAGATGTAATTTAGTTTTATTGGTTTGGAGGACATTAGAATGGAATTATCAAGAACCATCGAGAATTTCTTAAGATATGTAAAAGTAGATACACAGTCCGATGAATACTCACAGACTAGCCCAAGTACTATGAAGCAGCATGACTTGGCGAAGATGCTGGTGGAAGAGTTAGGTGTACTTGGTGCACAGGATATTACTTATGATAAGGAGCATTGTTATGTATATGCGACCATTCCAGCATCAGAAGGTTGTGAGAATGCGCCTGTGTTAGGTTTTATTGCGCATATGGATACCTCACCAGCGGTAACAGATACCAATGTGAAGCCTGCTATTGTTGAGAATTATGATGGCAAGGATATTGTACTGAATGCGCAGGAAAATATTGTAATGAAGCTTGCGGATTTCCCAGAGTTAGAAGGTCTTAAAGGGAAAGATTTAATTGTAACCGATGGAACCACTCTTCTTGGAGCAGATGACAAGGCTGGTATTGCTGAGATTATGGCAATGGCTGAGTATTTAGTGCAACATCCTGAAGTTAAGCATGGTAAGCTTCGTATTGGATTTACCCCAGATGAAGAAGTGGGTGCAGGAGCAGATTATTTTAATGTGGAATTGTTTGGAGCAGATTATGCTTATACCGTAGATGGTGGTGCTTTGGGTGAGCTGGAATACGAGAACTTTAATGCGGCAGGAGCAAAACTTCATGTATATGGACGCAGTGTGCATCCTGGTGATGCAAAGGGTAAGATGAAGAATGCTATTCTCCTTGCACAGGAGTTCCAGAGCATGCTTCCTACCTTCCAGAATCCGATGTATACCGAAAAATATGAAGGTTTCTTCCATTTAGATACTATTAATGGTAATGTGGAGGAAGTGACTGCAGAATATATTATCCGTGACCATGATAAGACTTTGTTTGAAGAAAAGAAGCAAATGTTCTTATCTTGTGCAGAGTTTTTGAATCGCAAGTATGGTGAGGGAACTATTGTAGTGGATATGGCAGATTCTTATTACAATATGAAGGAGATTTTAGTGCCTCATATGCACTTGATTGATAATGCGGCTGCTGCTATGAAGGAACTTGATATTGAGCCAATTGTAACCCCTATTCGTGGTGGTACAGATGGTGCACGTTTATCCTTTATGGGATTGCCATGTCCGAACCTTTGCACTGGTGGTGCTAATTATCATGGTAGATATGAGTATGCTTGCGTGCAGTCAATGGACAAGATTACAGAGCTTCTTGTGAAGATTGCTCAGAAGTATGCATAGAAAGGAAATTTTAGTTGTATTATGAATATTCAGGAATTACATTTGGATGAGATTGACATCAATGGACCTATTCCATCAGATGAAGCTCAGAGACAGTATTATTTTATGGCAAAGGCTAGAAAATATGTGGCTGATTTGACCGCAGAATTGGGACATACACCTACTTGCTGTGTTACTACCTTTGGTTGTCAGATGAATGCTCGTGATTCAGAGAAGTTAGTTGGTATTTTAGAAATAGTAGGTTATGAGATTGTAGAAGATGAAAAAGCGGACTTTGTAATCTATAATACTTGTACCGTTCGTGATAATGCCAACCAAAAGGTGTACGGAAGATTGGGACAGCTTGGAAGTTTTAAGAAAAAGAATCCTAACATGAAGATTGCTCTTTGTGGTTGTATGATGCAGGAGCCAACTGTCATTGAGAAGATTAAAGAAAGTTATCGCTTTGTCAATTTGATTTTTGGTACCCATAATATTTATAAGTTTGCAGAGCTTTTGGTGGCAACCTTTGAGAATCAGGGTATGACCATTGATATTTGGGAGGATACAGACAAGATTGTAGAAGATTTACCAGTGGAGAGAAAGTATTCTTTCAAGTCAGGTATCAATATTATGTTTGGCTGTAATAATTTCTGTAGTTACTGTATCGTGCCTTATGTAAGAGGCAGAGAGCGTAGCCGTAATCCTAAGGATATTATTCGCGAGATTGAAAACTTGGTGGAAGATGGTGTTGTAGAAGTTATGCTGCTTGGTCAGAATGTTAACTCTTATGGTAAGAACTTAGAAGAGCCGATTACCTTTGCACAGCTTCTTCGAGAGATTGAGCAGATTGAAGGACTTAAGAGAATTCGTTTCATGACTTCCCATCCAAAGGATTTATCAGATGAGTTGATTCAGGTGATGAAGGAATCTAAGAAGATTTGTCGTCATTTACATCTGCCTTTACAAGCTGGTTCTAGCCGTATCTTGAAGGAGATGAATAGACGTTATACAAAGGAACAGTACTTGGAGCTTGCGATGAAGATTCGTAAGGAGATTCCAGATATTGCCCTTACAACAGATATTATTGTGGGATTCCCAGGTGAGACTGCTGAGGACGTGGAAGAGACTATTGATGTAATTCGTCAGGTGAAATATGACAATGCATTTACCTTTATCTATTCCAAGAGAACTGGTACACCTGCTGCCGCAATACCCAATCAGGTATCAGAAGCAGAGGTAAAAGAGAACTTTAATAAGGTTCTTACTGCTGTGCAGGAGACTGCAAGAGAGCAGGCTGGCCGTTTTGAAGGTATGGTAATGGGCGCCTTGGTAGAGGAGATGAACGAAAATGATGCTACTATGGTAACAGGTCGTCTCTCTAATAATACCTTGGTACATTTCCCTGGTGATGCTAGTCTGATTGGACAGATTGTAGATGTGTCTTTGGATGAGTGCCATGGATTCTATTATGTGGGACACAGGGTATAGAAGTACACTAAGAAAATAAGCAACACAATAATGGCATTTGTTTGCTAATTTGAGAAAAGTTGTGCATATATCGTGTAGTCACAAGATTTACATTAACAATATTTTGTGGTAAGATGTTAGGCGGATACATGGGCTTTGTATCCGCCTGCTTGCTTTTTTACAAGTAGGCATGAGAAATATACACTCGCGTGAGTGGATTGATATATACAGAATAGGAGCAATAAAAGTGGCAGAATTAACTCCCATGATGCAACAATATATGGAAACTAAGAAGCAATACAGTGACTGTATTCTTTTTTATCGTCTCGGTGATTTCTATGAGATGTTCTTTGATGATGCGATTACGGTATCAAGGGAACTAGAGATTACATTAACTGGTAAAAGCTGTGGTTTGGAAGAGAGGGCACCTATGTGTGGTGTACCTTATCACGCTGCGGAAGGATATTTGACCAAATTGGTCAGTAAGGGATATAAGGTGGCAATTTGTGAGCAGGTGGAAGATCCAAAGCTTGCAAAAGGACTTGTGAAGAGAGAAGTTGTTCGTATTGTAACTCCAGGAACTAATCTAAATATGCAGTCTTTGGAGGAATCCAAGAATAACTATTTAATGTGTATTACCTATACTACAACCAAGATTGGTATTTCAGTAGCAGATGTTACCACAGGTGATTACTATGTGACAGAGGTGGATGACTTAAGAAAATTGATGGATGAGTTAATGAAGTATTCGCCATCAGAGATTGTCTGCAACGATGCCTTGATGGTAAGCGGAATTGATGTAGAAGATTTACGTGGTAGACTACACATTTCAGTGAATCAGTTAGATGCCCATATGTTTGATGATGAAGGCTGTAAGAAGACATTGATGCGTCATTTTAAGGTAAATACTTTGATTGGTTTGGGCGTGGAAGATTTTCCAGTAGGAATGATTGCGGCAGGTGCGCTTTTACAGTATTTGTATGATACACAGAAGACCAGCTTGGAGCATTTTACTCATATTTCCCCATATCTAACCAGCAAATTCATGCTTTTGGATAGCTCAACCAGAAGAAATCTTGAGCTTACAGAGACTCTTCGAGAGAAGCAAAAGCGTGGCTCGTTGTTATGGGTGTTAGACAAGACCAAGACTGCTATGGGTGCGAGACTTCTTAGAAGCTATATTGAGCAACCATTGATTGATAAAGCAGAGATTGAGAAACGTCTGGATGCCATTGAGGAATTAAATAAAGACAGTGTGTCTAGAGATGAACTCCGAGAATATCTTGGACCTATTTATGACTTGGAACGTCTCCTTAGTAAGGTGACTTATAAGACTGCTAATCCAAGAGATATGATAGCGTTCCGTAGTTCCCTTGAGATGTTACCACATATTAAGACGGTACTTGATGGATTTAAGAAAGAGGCATTGCAGGAGATTAATGCTTCTATTGATAGTTTAGAAGATATTTATCAGTTGATTTTAAATGCTATTGAAGATGAACCACCGATTACTATTCGAGAAGGTGGAATGATTCGTGATGGCTTTGATGAGACCATTGATATGCTTCGTTCAGCGAAAAGAGATGGTAAGCAATGGCTTGCTGAGTTGGAAGAAGTAGATAGAGAACGAACTGGTATCAAGAATCTGAAGATTAAGTACAATAAGGTATTTGGATATTACTTTGAGGTAACTAATTCTTATAAGGATATGGTTCCAGAGGATTATATTCGTAAGCAGACATTGGCAAATGCAGAACGTTATACCACACCAAAGCTAAAAGAATTGGAAGATACCATTCTGAACGCGGAGGACAAGCTACAAAACTTGGAATATGACTTGTTCTGTAAGATTCGTGATGCTATTGCTATGGAGATTGAGCGTATACAGTCTACTGCGAAATCAATTGCAAGATTAGATGCCTATGCATCAATGTCTATTGTGTCAGAGCGCAATCATTATGTGCGTCCTAAGTTGAATGAAAAGGGCGTTATTGATATTAAGGACGGAAGACACCCAGTAGTAGAACAGATGATTTCAAATGATTTGTTTATTTCCAATGATACCTATTTGGATAATGGTAATCATTGTATTAGTGTTATTACAGGTCCTAACATGGCAGGTAAATCTACCTACATGAGACAGGCTGCATTGATTGTGTTGATGGCACAGATTGGTTGTTTTGTACCTGCTAAGAGTGCAAATATTGGCATTGTAGACCGCATTTTTACAAGAGTAGGTGCAAGTGATGATTTGGCAAGCGGACAGTCTACCTTCATGGTGGAGATGAACGAGGTTGCGAACATATTGCGTAATGCTACATCTAATAGTTTACTGATTCTAGATGAGATTGGACGTGGTACTTCCACTTTTGATGGTTTGAGTATTGCGTGGGCTGTGATTGAGCATATCAGCAATCGTAAGCTTTTAGGTGCTAAGACCTTATTTGCAACGCATTACCATGAATTGACGGAACTGGAAGGCAAGATGAACAATGTAAATAATTACTGTATTGCTGTTAAGGAATGTGGTGATGACATTGTGTTCTTGCGTAAGATTGTCAAAGGCGGCGCAGATAAGAGTTATGGTATTCAAGTTGCAAAACTGGCTGGTGTTCCAGATATGGTTATCGACCGTGCCAAAGAGATTGTTGAACAGCTCAGCGATAATGATATTACTGAAAAAGTACAGAGCATTGCGGCGGATACTAAGTCAGACAAAGGTTCGGGTGGTAAGAAGCAACCAGTGTACGATGAGGTTGATTTAGCGCAGATGACGCTTTTTGATACTGTGACCGATGAAGATGTGTTAAAAGAATTAATGGAGATTGAAGTAACTACACTTACTCCATTGGATGCATTGAATACATTGTATCGTCTACAGAATAAATTAAAGAACAGATGGTAATCTGATGATGAAGGATTAGAATTATGGCGCAGATACATATATTGGATTCTGAAACAATTGATAAAATTGCTGCTGGTGAGGTGGTGGAGCGTCCTGCAAGTGTGGTAAAAGAGCTTGTAGAGAATGCCATAGATGCGGGTGCAACTGCTGTTACGGTAGAGGCTAAGGATGGCGGTATTGAGTTCATTCGAGTAACGGATAATGGTAGCGGCATGGAAAAGGAGCAGATTAGAACTGCTTTCCTACGTCATGCAACCAGTAAAATTCGTAATGCAGAGGATTTGTTAAGTGTAGCAAGTCTTGGTTTTCGTGGCGAGGCTTTATCTAGTATTGCGGCAGTATCTAAGGTGGAAGTGATTACCAAGACTGCAGATAAGATTACTGGATGCAGAATTGCAATAAATGGTGCAGTAGAACAGGATTTTGAAGAGGTAGGTGCTCCTGATGGAACTACTTTTATTGTGCGTAATCTGTTCTACAATACCCCAGTACGTCGTAAGTTCTTAAAACAACCTGCTACGGAAGGTGGATATATTGCTGATTTGATGGAGCATTTAGCACTTTCTAGACCAGACATTTCCTTTAAGTTCGTATTGGGTAATCAGACCCGATTCCATACCTCTGGCAATGGTGATTTAAAGGAAGTAATCTACCGTATTTACGGACGTGAGGTCGCTAATGAACTGATTCCTATCCAGATAAATGAAGGCGGCATTCAGATAGAAGGATATCTGGGGAAACCTGTATTAGTGCGTTCTAATCGTAATTTTGAGATTTATTATATCAATGGTCGTTTTATTAAGAGCAATGTGATTGCGAAAGCCATTGAAGAGGGATATAAGGAATATTTGATGCAGCATAAGTTCCCTTTGTGCGTGCTTCATATTTCTATGGATACACAAGCAGTAGACGTGAATGTACATCCAACCAAGATGGATGTACGTTTTAGTGATGCTATAGGATTTTGTAATCTGTTGGCGAATAGTGTTCGGCAGACCTTGAAGAATAGAGAAATGATTCCGCAAGCATCTTTGGATGATGGTAAGACTGCTGCCAAGGCGGATGCTGGGGCAAACATAGAAAAAGTACCTGAGCCATTTGAATTGCAGAGAGGTGCTAACTATAAGGTAATGGAAGAGAGTCGTTACCGTGCGGAAGTTCCTAAGGTACAGGAATTTGTGAAAAGTCCTCTTTGGGCGAGAGTTCTTGGTGAAGAAAAGGTAGAAAAGCTGGTGCAAGAAGCGGAAGAAGCGCAGAAAAACGCAGAAGTTGCCTTGAAAGTTGAAGAAGAGTTTTTCTTTGAGGAAACAGAGAATAATGAGAAAATATCATCTATTAATCTTGCCGAGAAGAATGTGGATGTTGAGCCTGTGAACACTAACCAAGTAGATGGGCAGGACAGCGCTTGCACGAATGCTACATTAAGTGTAGGTGCCGTGACAAGTGCAAATCAAGAACCCATGATTGAAAAACCAGAACAGCTTAACCTTTTTGAAGAGAAGATTTTAACACCTGAAAAGCGTGTGTATTATCAGATTATCGGTCAGGTATTTGATACCTATTGGTTGATTCAACATGAGGATAAACTGTTGATTATTGACCAACATGCAGCCCATGAAAAGGTGAAGTATGAACGTCTTATCAAACAATATCGTGAGAAAACAATCGTATCACAGACATTGATGCCACCAATTATTGTTAGTTTATCTGGTCAGGAAGAAGGGATTCTAAAGGAACATTGGGATACTTTTGCATCCTTGGGATTCGAGATTGAGGCATTTGGTGGTAATGAATATGCTCTTCGTTCAGTGCCTACTGATTTGTATGGATGCAGTGAACGAGAAATGTTTCTTGCGGTGTTGGATGAATTAAGTGATGGTGGTATGTATGGCAATATTAAGGTTGTAGAAGAAAAGATTGCTTCCATGTCATGTAAGGCCGCAGTAAAAGGTAATAATAGATTGAGCAGGGCAGAAATGGAAGAATTGCTAGATGAGCTTTTGACATTAGAAAATCCTTATAATTGTCCTCATGGTCGTCCGACAATAATTTCTATGAGTCAGACTGAATTGGAGAAGAAGTTCAAACGTATTGTGTCATAGAAGAATTATATGAAATGATTGTGAAAATTCTATGATATATATTGAAGATGGAAAGGCAAATGTATTATGATACAAAGACCCATGATTGTATTGACTGGCCCGACTGCTGTTGGTAAGACGAAATTATCCATTGCATTAGCAAAAGCAGTAAATGGAGAGATTATCTCAGCGGATTCTATGCAGGTCTACAAATATATGGATATTGGTTCTGCAAAGGTAAAGCCG
>CAZHEM010000108.1:0-9136 GCA_964531725.1 uncultured Acetatifactor sp. | reverse complement strand
ACACAGACAAGCAAGCTAAGCGTGTTTACTATATGTCCATTGAATATTTGATGGACATATGTATAATAAATAAAAAAAGCAATTGGGAGGTATAAAATGAAGCATGAAATCACATCTTTAAACACCAAAAAGACGCTTTCTGAATCTCTAAAGAATATTATGAGAAAAAAGAATTTTACAAAAATCACTGTTAGCGAAATTATCTCCGATTGTGGAGTAAACCGAAAAACATTTTATTATCATTTTGAAGATATCTATGCATTGCTGAAATGGACCTTCGAGAATGAAGCCGTAGAAATCGTAAAACATTTTGACTTAATTGTGGATTACGAAGAAGCCATTCTATTTGTTATGGATTATATAGAAAAAAATGAATATATTATAAATTGTGCCTATGATTCCATTGGTCGAGATGAAATGAAAAGATTTTTTATTTCTGATTTTAATGAGTTGGTATATTGTCTCATAGAAAATGCCGAAAATGAAACTAACACACATATAGACGACGAATATAAGACGTTCCTTTGCAATTTCTACACGGAAGCTCTTGCTGGTATACTGATTGATTGGATTAAAAATCGCAGGGAACGTAATCGAAAGCAAGTGATTGACTATCTATCTGTTACACTAAAAGCCTCCTTATTCGGAATATTAGAAAGTGGCATTCCATTTTAATCTATATTGCAAAAAGCTGAATCCCACTCCCAATCGTCAGATGTCAGTTCTGACTTTTAGGAAGCGATTCAGCTTTTAAACATTTGCAAGGTTTCGTTTATTCTATTGCACTTTCAATACATACGCACTATACGCCGGCATGTGGAAATTACCCTCTAGGGTATATTCCGTTCCAGTCATCATATCCACTGCCTTACAATGTTCATAATTAAAGTAAGCAGTGTAATCCTGTTCATCTGCATTCACAGCAATAAGCACTCTTTCATCATCACATCTGCGTTCCCAGATACATTGCTTATTGGTCAATGCTATGGACTGGAACCCACCATATTGTAATGCTTTGGATTCTTTGCGCACTGCACTCAACTTACTAACCCATTCTGTCAATTCTGTCCATTCTGGCTGTTCTAGGCATGGGCGAATCGCCAAATCTCTGTCACCCTTTTCCCCCTTGATGCCCCACTCGCTACCATAATAAATGCATGGAATTCCTGGCATTCCCATCATCAAAGTGTACACCAATGGTAGATGACGTTCATTATTTAATACACTTCCAATACGGACCACATCATGGTTGTCTACAAAAGACAGCATATGCTTTCCCTGATAGATTCCGCCACCATTAGCGCCAAACTGTCTCTGTACAGAATGGGTAATCTCAAACATATTCATACAATTGAAACTACTGTATAATCCCTTATAACACTCGTAATTAGTGGCAGAATGAAGTCTTCCATCACGCACTAGACGGTTGTAGTCTCCATGGATAATCTCTCCTAATAAGAAAAAATCCTCTTTTAATCCCTGAGTATATCCACGCAATCTATCCATAAAATTCTCATCTAAGCTATATGCCACATCTAGGCGAATACCATCAATATTGAATTCGTCCACCCAGAATTTCACACACTCAAACAAGTACTGTACCACATCTTCATTCTGGAGGTTTAATTTCACCATACTCTGGTGTCCTTCCCAGCCTTCATACCACAGACCATCATTAAAATCCGAATTGCCGTTAAAATCAATTCTATAGAACCAGCTTACATAAGGTGAGTTCTCTCGATTAGCCAACACATCTTGGAATGCCCAGAAGCCTCTTCCCACATGATTAAATACACCATCTACTACTACGCGAATTCCATTTGCATGGAGTTCCTCTACCAATTCTTTAAAATCATCATTGGTACCTAAACGTACATCCAATTTTTTATAATCCCTTGTATTGTAACCATGGGTATCAGATTCAAATAAAGGGGAAAAATATATAGCATTGATACCTAATTTCTTCATATGAGGTATCCATTCTTTTACTTTGCAAATTCTGTGCTCCAACACACCATCATTCTCAAAAGGTGCACCACAAAATCCTAGGGGATAGATTTGATAAAAAACACTTTCATATGCCCACATATAGTCAGCCTCCTAACTCATAAAAATATACTTAGATTATACCTCATTTGGGTGGTATACAACAACCTCATGAGCACTTTTATATTACGGGCCCCCAAAAACGAATTATGGAGGTTATTTCATTAATATTTACTTCACATAACACCGTTGACCAGTCCAGTACCATGCAATTCATCTTGCAAGCAGTCATAAATTATCCCCATTTGATACATTTGTCGCTTTTTGAACGTTTTTCTTGATTATATACACCTAATCCACAGACTTATCCACATATACACATCTGTCACATTGTTTTTCTCTGAGTGTCATATCCTTATAAATATGTGTCAGTTGGTGGAAAAATTGCAAAAATATATCATTTTTAGGGTTACATAATTTATTTACATATATAGAGATTATGTCACACCGCATCTTGTATAATCTTAAAAGAACACACAAGATATAGTGTTCTTATACATAACAAAAAAAGCCTTAAGTATCCGCACCTAAGACTTTTTTACATAAAATATTATTCTGTTTTTATTTTACAACCACGAATCCCAGAAGCGTTCCACCCGTTTAGCCACAGAATCCACATTTACAACTTCATAATTCTCCCATTCTCGTGGGAACATCTTACGATATTGGAATTGCAAGAAACGCTCATCAAGCAACGCAATAATGCCCACATCCTCTACTGTACGAATGACACGTCCTGCAGCTTGTAGCACCTTGTTCATGCCAGGATAGCGATAGGAATAATCAAATCCATTATCACCATGTTCATCAAAATAATTCTTCAGAATCTCACGCTCAAATCCCACTTGTGGTAGCCCAGTTCCCACAATAATGGCTCCGATTAAGCTATCATTCTTCAGATCAATTCCTTCTCCAAAGATTCCTCCAAGTACACAGAAGCCAATCAGCGTCTGTTCCTCTTCCATCTCTATGTCCATGGCTATATCTGCCTGCAGATCACAAGCCTCATTCCCTTGAAAACGCGCTAAAAAATCTTCTCGATCCTGTTCACTCATATAGTCTGACTGAATAATACACTCCACCTCTTCGCTGGCAAAAAATTCTAGATACTTATCGTATATTGCTTGCAAGAAAGAGTATGATGGACAAAACACCATATAATTTCCATGACGATTCTTCACAATTTCATTCACATATCGAGCAATATTGTAATATTCATCATCCGAACGCCGGGTATACTTACTAGTTACATCACTGGCTATAAATAGGCCTCTTTTCTCTGGATTAAAGACAGAGTGAGCATATACCTCATAATCCTCTGCTTCGCCCCCTAAAAGGGCCTTGTAATACTGTATAGGCAAAAATGTAGCCGAGAACAACACACTGCTTCTCCCACGCATCATACACTCCTTCAGATTCTTCTTGGGGTTTACACAAAAAAGTTTCAACAAAAAGCTACCATCATCTCCCATCTGAGTGTATTTCACATAGTTCTCATCCAAACGTTCATAGATATCTAAAAAATGACATACGTCAAAATAAAAATCTAGTATGCTTTCCCTTACTGGAAGTTTACCTTCTTCCTGTTCTTCCAGATAATCATTGATGGTCGAATGCAATCTCATAAGTGCTTGCACAAATTTATCAATGCTTTCCACTAGACAATAGGTCTCACATTCCCTTTTTAACGTCAACAAATGCTCATTACATTTATCTAAATGATGCGTCATTTTTTCAGCATATCCCTGTTTGACTAAAATACTCTTGCCACCACGCATTTTCCTTGATTTATGTGGTGTTGACAGCACTTCCTCAACAGCATTTTCAGCTGTCTTTTCTTGCTTTTCATCATCTGACACGCTTGTCATTTCTAGTGTCATCTGACCTTTAACGCCCTTTTTCTCAATTGCTTCTGCAAGTTCCTCAGATATGGTCTGTTTCAGTTCACGACGCAATGCAAGAAAATCTTCCTTAATAAGAGAAGCACTATACATCTCCCTTCCACGCTCCAAAAGATTATGCGCCTCATCAATCAAGAACAAGTAATCCCCTCGTACCCCCTCGCCAAAGAAACGTTTCAAATACACATGTGGGTCAAACAGATAATTGTAATCACAGATAATTCCATCTGCAAAAAGACTCATGTCCAAACACATCTCAAACGGGCACACCTGATACTTCCTTGCATACTCCTCAATCTTTTCGCGAGAAAAAGAATCTTCCGAAGTCAACAAATCAAATATTGCATCATTTATTCTATCAAAATGTCCCTTTGCATAAGGACAATGCTCTGGATTGCATTCTGTCTCTTCCATGAAGCAAATCTTTTCCTTAGCAGTCAGAATAACGCTCTTAAACAACAATCCTCGTTCTCGAAGCAACGCAAAAGTCTCATCGGCAACTGTTCGAGTAATTGTTTTCGCAGTAAGATAGAAAATCTTGTCTCCCATATCCTTCCCCATAGCCTTTACCGCAGGGAAAATAGTAGATATCGTCTTACCTACCCCTGTAGGTGCTTCAATAAAAAGCTTCTTTTTATGATAAATAGTCTGATATACATAGGATACCAGTTCCTTCTGACCCTCACGGTAAGGAAATGGGAAATTAAGTCGCTCAATAGAAGCTTGTCTCCTCTGGCGCCATTCCCATGAATAATCAGCCCATTTCATATATGCTTTGATTAAATCCTGAAACCATGCTTCCAGTTCTTCAAAGGTATAATCTTCATAAAAATAACGAATCTCTTCCGTTTCTATATTGCAATAAGTCAAACGAACTCGTAAATCCTGCGCTTCACGCTGTAACCCATACATATAGGCATAGCATTTCGCCTGTGCTACATGTACCGATACTGGCTCTCGCATCTTGGCTACATCACGGTAGGTTCCTTTAATCTCATCAATTACAACTTCCTCTGCATGATCAATAATCCCATCCGCACGACCTTCCACCACTAATACATAGTGTTTGGTAGGGTGTGTATAACGCAAGAATACTTCCGCCTGATACTCCGAACCCATTCTTCGCTGAATCATTCGGTGAATACGACTACCTTCTTGCATAGCATTCTCTGGCGATACGGAACGCCTATTATCAATATCTCCTTGTCTTAGAATGAACTCTACAAGATTGCGCACAGATACACGAATCTCCCCCTTGGGAAGTTCCTTTATCACACCATCAACATTGTCTGCTGGTCTAGGCATAATGTCGGTAGATACTTTCTCCTGCACCATGTTGTTCTTATTGCAGTTCACGGTATCACAGTTCACACAATTGCCATCTCTATTCATTTTACTGTCATTCATATCCGCTATTGCCTTGCCTGTCATAACCGCTGTACCTTCCTTGACTCTCCATATACCTCTTATATATTAACATACATCAAAGTAGTAATCATTGCATATACTATGCCTATAAATGAAATTAACTCCCTATGTAGATAGTACTCTATCTTACATAGGGAGTCAATTTCTCTTACTATAACACCATACTATGAAGCAATCGCATGACTTGCCAACAACGCTTCAAGCTCGCTGTTGTAACCATCGTAAGTCACTGTCAAAGGCTGATGGAAATTCAGTCCATATACCCCGAGGAATGACTTCGCATCTACGATATACCTGTTGTATGAAATATCAATGTCAAAATCGCACTTTGAGGTCACTGCTACAAAGTTCTGGACTTCATCTGGTGTTAAACGAATTGTTCTTACCATTTTCAAAATCCTTTCATTCTTAACCAAAACACAACAGTCCTTATTATACCCCATTTTTTCCAAATGTAAAGTAGTTTTTACAACATGTCACACTTTTTTCACAATTAAAATTCGACCATATTCTCGCGAAATCGGAAGGGCAACATATTTCTCTGTAAATCAAGGTTCTTACGCTCTTTTATCGCAATTGTCTGACAGAAATATTGGAATAACCGTTGATAATTCTCCTCCTCTTCCGATAACTGATGAAATATATTTACATCCTCAAAATCCGCATTCCGAACCACATACCATTCCTTCCCTGCTGGATGAATACCAAATACCCCTCTATTCTCATCATGTAGCATAAAGTTCTCCTGTGGGAAACGATCTGCAAAATGTGGCATCAACGAACTCAAAACATCATTCTTCGGAGTAATCTTGGCATATAATATTTCATTTTTCAACTCTTGAAAACGTACAAAGCCTCTAAGATGTAAAAATTCATTATTGGTAGCTCGCGCCAAAGTGAATACTTTATGTACTGCATCATTGGCCAGATTATCAAGAAGATGACCACCTTTCACCTTATTAGCCAGTCCCATCACTATAGTCTGATACACTGCTTGAGCCTTCTCAGAGTCCTCTGATGCAAGTGCCTGACATATTTGCCAATAATTATCTTCACCAAATTGCCTCTTTATAGTATTAATTACCTTCAACGCCTTATCAACATCTGTAATCACAGGTACATACTCCGCAAACAGCAAATACTCCTCCTGTACGCTAATACGTGTATCTGCATGGTCACGCCGTTCTTCGTAGGCATTATAAATAGCTGTAAATATTCCTTCGAGAGAATCCTCGCACTGATATACAATCATGTTCTGCTCCTTCTCATAAATCAATTACCAAGACAAAACAAAGTTCTACCAAACCTTAAACTGCACCTTATCCCAAGGTATCCTTTCACCAACACTTCTATGCCAGTGTTTAGAATTGCCCTAACGCAACACCAACCTTCTCTTCAATACCAATAGGTTTCTGAAAACTTCCTACATCAAAAAGAGACATCTGCTGATAAGACATACCATCACTGCCAAATTGTATTCTATCCTTCTCGTAGGTAAGATTCCGCACGATATAGTCTTCTTCCAATTTTGTAGGATACATCATCCTTCCATTGCACGTAATGAAATAAATAGCTCGCTTCAACACCACACCAATCTTCTTCAAATCAGCAAAAGTTAGATTCCCACTTCTTCTAGCCGCCACAATACGTCTGGCACTCTTGACCCCGATTCCCGGAATACGCAAAAGTCGCTCATAAGGAGCACGGTTAATCTCTATAGGAAACTCCTCCAAATGTCGCACAGCCCAGTCTTCCTTAGGGTCCAACATCACATTAAAAAACGGTCTCTTCTCGTCTAATAGTTCATTAGCCTTAAATCCATAAAAACGCAACAACCAATCAGCCTGATACAATCTGTGTTCCCGAAGCAAAGGTGGTCCACCAGGAAGCGCTGGAAGACTACTATCCTCGTTCACATTTACAAACGCCGAATAGAATACCCTCTTTAACGCAAACTTGTCATATAAACTCTCTGCCACATTGATAATCTGATAATCGTTCTCTGGCGTAGCTCCAATAATCATTTGTGTAGCCTGTCCACCACCTACGAACTTGGGTGCATTACGATACAGTACAATATCATTACGATTATGCTCTATTCCATTTTGAATCTGGCGCATAGGAGCCAATATATTCTTACGGTGCTTATTGGGGGCAAGAGTGCGTAATCCTTCCGCGGTAGGTAGCTCCAAGTTAACACTCATTCTATCCACCAAGAATCCCGTTCGCTCAATCAATTCTGGTGCAGCTCCAGGGATAGCCTTCACATGTATATATCCATTAAATCGATACTTATTACGAAGCAGATAAATGGTTCGATAAATAAGTTCCATGGTAAATGTAGGACTCTGAATAATACCAGAGCTTAAAAATAAACCTTCTATATAATTCCTACGATAGAATTCCATTGTTAATGTGCAAATCTCTTCTGGTGTAAAAGTCGCTCTCGGCACATCATTAGAACAGCGGTTGATACAATATTTACAATCATAAATGCATTCATTAGTCATCAATATCTTCAATAAAGAAATACATCGACCATCCGCACTAAAGCTATGACAGATACCACCAGCCACACAATTACCCATACTCTGTCCATTTCCCTTACGATCTACACCGCTAGACGTGCACGCTACATCATATGTTGTATCTCTATTAGCACTAGTTATATAAAATGTAGAAAAACCCTTGATTTCTCAAGGGTTTCTCTATATCTTTCGGATGCTATATCTTAATAATAACTATCAAAGTAAACTTTTCTCTTGTTTACCGTTGTTTCGTCTCTATTGAACTTTGTAACCAAAACTTTCATAACTTCTTTGCAATCAAAGTTCTTTGCTTTGCACTTTTCGTATAATTCTTCTACTAAATTTTTTCCTAAAATATCAACTAAAGTTTGATTGCCAAGGGCTTCTTTTTCTAATCGTTCTTGTGCTTTTTTACCCAATTTTTTAGGTGCAACAGGTTCAACTTTTTCTAATTCCTTTTCCTCATTAACAACAACATTTTTTTCTTTTGCCATATAAAATTACCTCTCTTTCAATAGTAATAATAAACTAGCATATTGCCTATGAATCAATATTAGCGCATAAGAGTTATTAATGCAATAGGTAATTTTTTTATTCAATATTTAAAGCAAATTTCAAAGCTTCATTTTCATATTCCTCTTTACTTTTAAATGACTTCTTTTCATACATATTGGAAACAATATTTTTGACTTTTACTTCATCTCCATAATCTTCAAATTCCTCATCATATAAGCAAATATACATATAATCATTTTCCATTCTGATTTTTGTTTTGCACCTTCTTTTTAATTGTTTAATTGGTTCTTTTTCTTCACTAAATACATTCTTAAAAAATGTTTCTAAGTCCAAAATACTTGTAATAATAATTAATTTGCATTCGAGAACTTTGTTATAATATCTACTTTTTACACTACTAGAAGTATGATTATCTAACATCTTTAGCAAGTCACTTAAACCAATACAACTAGGTCTTAAATCATCTAAAATCAAACAATCTTGTCCTTGGTAACCATCTAAAACATCATTACTTCCACTTGAAATATATGTACTATAACCAAGCTTTTTTGCATACTCTTTTGCATATGTTGTTTTGCCAGAACCACTTGTTCCAGATATAAAAATTACTTCCATTTCTCGTTCAACTCCTTTGATTAAATCTATTCTATATTTGAAAGCATTATCTATAGTTTTTTTGTAGTTATCATATTCATCTATAGTAATATAATCAAAATA
>CAZHEM010000107.1:0-9224 GCA_964531725.1 uncultured Acetatifactor sp. | reverse complement strand
TGGTAACGGTGGACAGTGTGTCAACACCACTGACTCTGCTGTACGTCTTACCCACTACCCAACCGGTATCGTGGTATATAGCCAGACTGAGAAGTCTCAGCTTCAGAACAAGGCGAAAGCATTCGCTTTATTAAAAGCGAAACTTTACGACATCGAGCAGCAGCAGAGACACGATGCAGAAGCAGAGATGCGTAGAAGCCAGATTGGTACGGGTGATCGTTCTGAGAAAATCAGAACCTATAACTTCCCACAGGGACGTGTAACCGACCATCGTATCGGTTTAACTTTGTATAAGTTGGATAAGATTATGAATGGTGACATTCAGGAAATCTTGGATGCTTGTATCGCAGCTGACCAGGCAGCGAAGTTGGCTCGAATGAACGAAGAATAAAGAGAGAAATATAAAAAGGTGCAAAGTCTTGATAACTTAATAAAAGACTTTGCACCTTTTTTAGTTGTATTATCTATATTTTAATCTATTTCACTAACTGAACTATAAAGGTTATTACTTGGCACTTCATAACCTAATTTTGACTCTAATTGCTTTCGCTCTTCTAATAATGCTTTCAAGGCATCCTTATCATTGGTTCTTTTTGCTACTCTATCTAGACAATTGATATTGTCTTTTAACATACCTTCGTACTGCTTATCTGTCATATATTCAACCTCCATGTATATCACCTCTTTCTATAGGTTGATACCTATATTATAAGGTATTTTTGGTAAGGTGGAAAGTCCTTTATTAAGTTGTCAAGGTGGGAAAAATTAATATGTAAAAGATGGGATATTGTATGAATGCGGAAAGACACAGTTAAATAGAGGTGTAGAAGAAATACAAAGCATTAGTTTAAAATGAAGTATTGAATTACTAATAGGGAAAATATTGAAAATGATAATCAAGAAAGTGATTACGAAATGTTATTAGATATTTGATATTGATAAGAAAAAACTTCTAATAATACATAACATATCTGTTAAGTGATGTCAATACAACTATTTCTAAAAAAGTATCCTTACATGGAAAAAGAGACTGAAAAAATATAAATCATGTTTGGGTGGAATTGTCTGCAAATTTCAAAACAAAACTAAAAATGCTAGTACACTTCCTTTTTGTTTGATATAATAAAAGAAAAAAGACAAAGGTGGGGGACTATGAGAAGTAATATCGTACTTGTTGGTGAGAAGAATAAAACGAATAACGAATTATTCCAGTTGATGAATTGGCGATTTATGGTTACCTGTTTTTATTATACAGAAGATGCTTCTTTTGAAAAAATAAGTAGTATGTCGCCTGAACTTATTGTAGTAAATATGCAAGGGGCTGAAGTGAATTATGAGAGTCTATTTGAATATTTAATGGAGCGATGTGCAGATGTTCCAGTAGTAACCATTAGTACTCAAGTGGAAAGCGAAAAATATGCTAGATTTTATCAAACAGATCAATTTCATAGACTGTTGCGACCAGTGACAGGAACTAGAATTCTGCAGGTATGTGGTGCAGTTATCAAGGGAAATGATTATACAGAGGTTGTTAGTACACAGGCATATAGGAATGAGAAAAAACACATTCTCGTGGTGGATGATAATGCAATGGTTTTGCGCAATATGAAAGGACTTTTGGAGGAACGATATTCTGTAGCAGTTGCGCCATCAGGAGTGCATGCTTTTCTTTCGATTGGTAAGAAAAAGCCAGATTTGATTCTACTTGATTATGAGATGCCGGAGATGAATGGGAAGCAGGTAATGGAAAAAATACAGCTAGAAGAGGAGCTGTGGGATATTCCAATTGTATTTTTGACCAGTGCTGATTCCAAAGAAATTGTTGTAGAATTGTTGTCTTTGATGCCAGCAGGGTATATGTTGAAGCCAGTGGATTCGCAGACATTACTTGAACGAATTGAGGATATTATAGGAAAGTAGGGACGTGTATGTATAAGACGCAATTGGCATGTATCGTTATTATTACATTTATCGGGGTTCTCTATTTTATGTCTACAAGGCCAAATACTAAGTCTTCAAAATGGTTTTTTGCTTTGTTGAATTCTTGCTTTTTGCAATTATGGTTTGATGTTGCTTCTGTGTACACGGTTAATCATTTAGAAACAGTCAATCCGATATTGAATCGTGTAGTACATATATTTTACATGGGACTAATGTTGCTTATTTTCTATGTAGCATATAAATACTTGGAATCTATTGTGGAAGAAGAGATTGGCGGAGAAATCAAGCGATATAGGTTTACGGTAGTACCATTAGTGATTACGTTGTTGGGAGTGATTTTTTTACCATTACATTATGTGGAATCGAAGAGAAGTAACTACTCCTATGGACCGGCGGCTTTCATGACTTATATTGGTGTGGCAGTGTATGTATTCTTGATTGTGAGACTTATGCTCCAATATAAGAATAGAATTCCATATAAGAAAAAGAGAGCAATCAAAGTGGCATTGCTTGCTGAGATTCCCATTGCGCTGTATCAGATTGTGATACCGAATGCGTTGATTACCTGTTTGGGAATGGTAATGATAAGTCTGGGTATCTATATGACAACCGAGAATCCAGATGCTTTGTTGGCTGAGCAGTTAGAAAAAGAAAAACAACGTGCGGATAGTGCTAATGAAGCGAAGACCAACTTTTTAGCTAATATGTCTCATGAGATTAGAACACCCATTACAGCTGTACTTGGCATGAATGAATTGATTTTACGAGAATCAAAAGAACAGAATATTCGACAATACGCTAAAGATGTGGAAGGAGCTGCCAAATCATTACTTAGCATTATTAATGATATTTTGGATATTACCAAGATTGAAAAAGGTAAGCTTAGCGTTATTACGGCGGAGTACTATTTTGCCACGGTTATGAAAGAAGTAACCAATATGATTTCCTTTAAGTCTAGGGTAAAGGGACTTTCATTTGATGTCATGATAGATGATACGATTCCCCAAAAGCTTATGGGAGATGATATTCGATTGCGACAGATTCTGGTAAACTTGTTAAATAACGCAGTAAAATATACCAATGAAGGAACGGTAACTTTAGCGATTAATAAGATCCCTTGTGAGACAGAGAATATGGTAAAACTATTATTCTGCGTGAAAGATACGGGAATTGGTATCAAAGAAGAAGATTTGCAGAAGTTGTGTAAGCCGTTTGAGCGAATAGAAGAAAAAAGGAATCGCAATATTGAAGGAACTGGGCTTGGAATGAGCATTACCAAGCAACTATTGGATTTGTTGGGTAGTGAACTGAAGGTACTAAGTGTCTATGGTGAAGGCTCGGAGTTTAGCTTTGAATTATGTCAGGAAATTGTGGATGCTAATCCTATTGGCAAATTAGAAGAGTTAAATGAGGAAGAGACTAAGCAATATCAACATTCTTTTGAGGCACCTGATGCTAGGATTTTGATGGTAGATGATAACGAGCTAAATCGAAAAGTATTTACTGGTTTGATGAAACCATCCAAAATTAAGATAGACGAGGCGGAAAATGGTAAGGTTGCTTTGGAGAAAATGAAGCAAGAGACCTATGATATTATTTTCCTAGATCATATGATGCCAGAACTGGATGGAATAGAAACTTTTCGGATAATGAAGGAGATGGTAGATTATCCGTCGAAGAACGCCAAGGTAGTTATTCTTACGGCTAATGCAATTGTGGGTGCAAAAGAGAAATATTTGGCAGAAGGATTTGATGCTTTTTTGGAAAAGCCAATTGAGCCATTCAAGTTAGAATCTATGATAAAAACATTATTGGATCAGAAATTAATCTGGAAGCCGACTGAGGGTGAAGAAGATAGCAATAATGAGATGATAGAATTGCCAGCAGTAGAAGGGTTGGATTGGCAATACGCAAAAGTGCATTTTCCAGATGAGCAAATGCTCTTAGAAACGGTGAAATTTTTTGTAGAAACGATTGAATATGATGCTAAGGAAGTGGAGGATTTACTGGCACATGTGGAAGATTCAGCTGGTATGAAGGCTTATCGCACTAAAGTACATAGTATGAAGAATTCTGCGGCTACCATTGGTATCGTTCCATTAGCTGGTATGGCAAAAGTGCTGGAGGATGCGGCAAGGAATGAAAATCCAGAGGTTGTAAAGACAATGACACCAATTTTCTTAGAATGCTGGCGTAGTTATACAGATAAGCTTGCAGTATTCAAGGATCATACCAATGATGTTGATAAAAGAAATGCAGCAGATTCTATGGACGAGATTCGCGAGATAGTACAATTTATTAGAGATGCGGCAGAAGAGATGGATATTAGTGCATTAGATGAATTGTGGGAGCGCCTATCAGTGTATGAATTTGCACAAGAGCAACAAACTCAGGTAGAGGAAATTCACAAAGCAATTGTTGCATTTGATGTAGACTTTTTGCAGACGGTGTCAATTTAGTGGTATATCAATGTTGGCTTTGGTCTGGAAGACATTTTAGTAGGAGGTGTTTTATATGGGAAAAGATACGCATCTTATTAACATCTATTTGAAAATCCATAATAAAAAGACTCTTACCATGGATGATTTGGCTTATTTGGCAAAATACTCACCAGAGTGTTTTGAGAAAACTTGTCAAAACGTAGTCTATAATAAGCCAGAGGCAAAACCAATTATGAAACCTAGTCTGCCTGCTGTCATAAAGCAAGAAAAGAAAGCGGAAGAATACAATGTGGAGAGCATTCAGAAAGTGTTGGAAAATTTGCGAAAACTGGAAACCGCAGATTTCCCTGTTACCAATGTGGAAGCAGATGATGTGAAGAATTTGTTAGGTAACCTGTACATGGAATTAATGTTCCCACATAATGACAAGGAAGTATTTATGAACATGGCTGGGGGAGAAAATGTCTCTTTATTTGATAAGAGAGCGTAAGGCGGTATAAAAATGTATATAATATGCATGGGATACTATTAATAACACAATATAAGGGAATTGTCGTAGACAATATCAGGTGTGAATGGTATAATTATGCAGAATTATATAAAGGGAGACATATTAGTATGGCAAAAGACAGATTTGAAAAAGTATACTCACAAGGGGCAGTGAATGTAACAGAAATATGGGTAGATAGAGAAACTGGTGTAAATTATGTATACCATGCATCTGGTTACTCAGGTGGATTGACACCATTGTTGGATAGAGAAGGGAAGCCAGTTATTTCAGCTATTCATAATTAAGTGAAATGTGAATATGTTTTGTGGGTAAGTGCCCTATATTAGTTTAGAAAGCTAATATAGGGCTTTTTTTGGAAATGCATATAATATTGCAAAAATCAGATTAATAGATGGCTAAACTGCGGATAATATGATAAAATACTTTTATTCTGTGGTTATGTATAGGCACAAATAAAGAAACAAAAGAAAGGTATTTTTATGGAAAACAAAAATGAATTTAAGCCGTATGTTCCGGCTGAGAAGATTACACCGGAATTAACGGTTACAGCTATTGTGATGGGGATTGTTCTTGCCGTTGTGTTTGGTGCGGCCAATGCGTATTTAGGGTTGCGAGTAGGTATGACAGTATCAGCATCTATTCCTGCGGCGGTAATTTCAATGGGTATTATCCGCATGATGTTGAAGAAAAATTCGATTTTGGAGAGTAACATTGTGCAGACAGCAGGTTCCGCAGGTGAGTCTGTGGCAGCAGGTGCCATTTTTACATTGCCTGCATTATTTCTTTGGGCAGCAGAAGGCGTTATGGAAAAACCGAATGTGGTAGAGATTATGGTGATTGCTCTGTTGGGCGGATTGCTGGGTGTATTTTTCATGGTGCCACTTAGAAATGCATTGATTGTGAAAGAGCATGGTATCCTGCCATATCCAGAGGGACAGGCTTGTGCAGAGGTTTTATTAGCTGGTGAGGAAGGTGGAGCCAATGCTACTACGGTATTCGCTGGTATGGGAATTGCTGGTGTTTTTAAGTTTGTGATTGATGGATTAAAGGCGGTTCCGAGCGAAGTGTCTCTCCGTTTTAGAGGCTTCGCTGGCGAGATAGGAACACAGATTTATCCTGCAGTTATGTCAGTTGGTTATATCTGTGGACCTAAGATTTCTTCTTATATGTTTGCAGGTAGTTTGGTCAGTTGGATGGTGCTGATTCCATTGATTGTACTATTTGGCGCAGATGTAATTTTGTACCCAGGAACAGAAGCTATTAGCACTATTTTTGCAAAGGATGGAGCTAGTGGAATCTGGAGTAGTTATATTCGCTATATTGGTGCGGGAGCATTGGCAGCAGGTGGTATCATCAGCCTTGTAAAATCATTGCCTTTGATTATTACTACATTTAAAGATGCCATGAAGAGTTTAAAGGGTGGTGTTGGTTCTAAATCAACACTTCGTACGGAGCAAGATATGAGTATGAAGACCATTCTTTTGGCTATATTGGTATTGACCTTGTTGGTATGGTTGGTTCCGGCAATACCTGTAACCTTGGTGGGAGCAGCGATTGTGGTGATTTTTGGATTCTTTTTTGCAACAGTTTCTTCTAGAATGGTTGGATTGGTAGGAAGTTCCAATAATCCGGTATCTGGTATGGCAATTGCAACATTGTTGATTTCTACTCTTATTTTGAAAATCACAGGAGATACAGGTGTTCATGGCATGCAGGGAGCTATAGCCATTGGTTCCATTATTTGTATAGTGGCAGCTATTGCTGGTGACTCTTCTCAGGATTTAAAGACAGGCTTTTTGCTTGGCGCTACACCAAAGAAACAGCAATATGCGGAAATCATAGGTGTAACGGTATCTGCGTTTGCTATTGGTGGTGTACTTTACTTGTTGGATTCTGCTTGGGGATTTGGTTCAGAAGAATTAGGCGCTCCACAGGCAACTCTTATGAAGATGATTATTGAAGGTGTTATGGAAGGTAATCTCCCATGGGGCTTAGTATTTGTTGGTGTGTGTCTGGCAGTTGTAATTGAGATTCTTGGGATTCCTGTGCTTCCATTTGCAATTGGTGTATATCTTCCTGTGCAATTGAATGCGTGTGTTATGGTAGGTGGTATCATCAGATGGTTCTTTGATAAATCAAAGAGAGCAGATAAAGAAGAAGTGGTTACTGATGGTATTTTGTACTGTTCTGGCATGATTGCAGGCGAAGGACTTGTAGGAATTATACTTGCTATTTTCGCAGTACTGGGTATTGATGGAATCTTTAATTTAAGTAAGATGTTTGCTTTCCCAACTCCAGTTCCTGAGATTTTAAGCCTTGCAGTATTTGCACTGATGATCTTATGTTTATTGAAGTTTACTATTTGGAGAAAAAGAGATAAGTAGTGAAAAAAGATAATTATTTAGAAAATATCCCTGTAAGAAAAGAAGACTTACGTTGGGAAAGTGACCCACAGGGGATGGTAACCTTATATGTACACAATACTGGTTTCTGGAAAAAGATGACCCAAAAGTTATTTAAAAAGCCAGAATATACGCAGGTACATTTGGATGAAAGTGGTAGCTTTATATGGCCTTTGATCGATGGGGAAAAGGATATTATTGAACTGGGAAAGTTGGTTCAAGCAGAATTTGGTGAGAAAGCAGAGCCATTGTATCCAAGGCTTGCCAAATTTTTTCAGATTCTCGAAAGCTATGGATTTATAATTTACAAAGAAGGCTATTAGAACGCAATGAAACGGTAGTATGGGATATCTATACTACCGTTTCGTGTTTGTACTATACAATTTCTTAGAATATCATTACATCATGCTCTCTGCAATGCGTTTCATCTTCAAGAAATCATCAATTAATTCCTTAGAGTACTCGCTTGCTTCTTTGTAATGTCTCTCTGCTTCTGTGTAGTTTTCATTGAGGATCGACTGCATTACTTCTTTGCCGTAACCATGGAACTTCTTGTGTTTGCTATCTACCTGCAACCAGATTGTTTTAAGCTCTGGTGTCTTAGGGGTCATAGAGTAGTAGAAGTGACCAAAACCACATTTTGCTGCATTGGATTGAATTGGAATAAGAGTACGTTTGTCCACCATCTTTTTCAGATTATCCAACCATGCCTGATGTGCGTCGATTGCCTTGTCCATGTATTTTGCAAATTCGCTATATTCCATGCGGAAGAAAGCGTCATCTGTCATATCGCCAAGCTGCTTAGATGCTTCATCCAATAATGTTTCAATGGTTGCAACTGGTTCGGTTGCTTTCTTTAATTGTTTGCTGACAGAACGTAAATGTTTGGTATTATCGGTAAGAATGGTACATTCTTCCTTGATGTTAACTGCCTGTGTCTCCATCTCTACCATGGAACTGCTGATTTCTTCGCTGACAGCAGCAAGAGAGCTGATGGAGTCATTTACACGAGCTAGATGCTGTTGATTTTCACTGTTAATAGCCCATACATTCTCGATTTTCTCCGTTACGGTACCTAGTGCATCAATAGTGGTAGTTACGCTACTAGCACTTTTCTGTGAAGCGTCTTTGATTCGTGCAACGAATTCTCCCATGTTAGCAGTTAGTGCTTGGGTCTCTTCTGCAAGTTTACGAATCTCTTCTGCAACAACTGCAAATCCTCTACCAGCTTCTCCAGCTCTTGCTGCTTCGATGGAAGCATTTAATGCAAGAAGATTGGTCTGAGAAGAGATGGAGTTAATGCCTGAAATCACTTCGTTCATATGGTTGATGACATCTAATAATGCGTCCATGTCTTGTTGCATTTCTTTGGAATCATCAATGGTATGAAGAGACAAATCTTTGATTAAAGATAGTTCATCCTGACTGGATTCAATCTTCTTATGTACTTCATTGGTATCTTCGGATGCCTGAATAATGGTTCTGGTCAATTCTTCGTGCTGTTCGCTTACCTGACCTGCTACAAGAGAAGAATCTTCTGCGGCTCCTTGAATCTTCTCAGTGGCTTCACCTACAGATTCAGAGATTTCGATTAATTCGTCAGTCTGTTTGGTCAGTACTAAATCAAGAGAACTAATCTGCATAACTGCAGTGATGTCTTTGTCCATAACGACTTCAAATTGCTCACGGCCCTTGGTTAAACGCTGATAAATTGCCTCTAATTTAGGCTCCTTAGAATAATCTGCTGCTTTTAATTCAGCAACGGAATCAATAAGTTCTGATTTTTTCTTCATTAGTGCCATATGTATATCCTCCGTTCTTAATAATACAATTAAACTGTTATAATTATACTATATTTATCATTGAATTGCCAATGCTATTTGAATGAAAAAGACTTTATTTTCACACTTTTTATATTGCGAATATTGT
>CAZHEM010000106.1:0-9258 GCA_964531725.1 uncultured Acetatifactor sp. | reverse complement strand
GCACTTGCTCCTGTCACATCTATATTAACACTTGCATAGCTCACTTGTTCTACTGCAGATTTGGGACCAGTTACATCAATCTGTGTTTGGTCAAGAATCACATTAGATACCATATATCCTTCTGCAACTTCTCCCTCAACATTATACGTTAGACGTACCCATTTACTCTTTCTATCTTCCACGCTCAAGCGCACAACATCATGACTTCCTACCACTTCTATTGATTCCGAATCCGCATTCTGTACGGAATAAGTAATTGCAATGGTATTAATATCTGTAAGCTTACTCATATCTGCCTCTGCAATAATATCGCTTGCACGTAGCTGTTCCGTAATACTTCTTGGAGCCCGAACAGTAACTCTTACTGTATCCGTATTATCCAATACTTCATATACTTTATTTTCCTGTTCAAGAAGTTCCGTATTAACCAAATGTACAGGGATATCACTAAATGGTTTACTCTCCTTCGGGTTCTCAATCTGAATTACCAAAAACCACAAGACAAAAGCTAGGAAAAGAGAAACAAGCTTGAGACCCAAATTATGCAACAATCTATTTCTCATCCTTAATCTTGCTCCTTCCTTTCCATATTTTACGGCTCTTAACCTCGTCTGTATTCTTAATTAATATTTGTTGTAATCTACCTTTTAACCTTTCTGCGTCAAGATTTCTCTCCAGATTACCTTCATATGCCACGCTAATCTTACCAGTCTCCTCAGATACAATTACCGTCACGGAGTCCGTTACTTCCGAAATACCAACACCCGCACGATGTCTGGTACCAAGTTCCTTACTTAATCCCAAGTCATCTGATAGGGGCAAATAGCAAGTCGCCGATACAATACGATTACCACGTACCAACACTGCTCCATCATGAAGAGGCGTATTGTGTTCAAAGATATTAATTAGAAGTTGACTAGTTACAATACCATCCACTTCAATTCCTGTTCTCTCATAATCGCGTAGAGTCAATTCTTGTTCAATGACAATCAAAGCACCAGTCTTTACCTTGCCCATTTCTACGCATGCCTTGGTAATCTCATTAATCGTCTTTTCCGAAAAAAGACCTTCATCTCTTCTATTACTGTCAAAAGGTAACACCGAAGACAAGATATTTTTCTTGCCCAGTTGTTCCAATGCCTTACGCAATTCTGGTTGTAATACCACAATAAATGCAGTTATCGCAAAACTTAATACATTCTGTGACATCCAGATAATAGTGCTCATATCAAATACATTTGCCACAAGCAAAAATATGCATATTACAATAAGACCTTTTAGAAGAGCCCAAGCTCTAGTATTCTTCATCCATACTAAAATATAGTACAACAAAAAGGCGATAATTAAAATTTCTAACACATCGCCTACGTCCATTGTTGGTATATAAATACTTAAGTTCTTTAGTTCACTTATTGTTGCATCCAACCTCTGCATACTTTATATGTCCCTATAATTTATTCTTAAAATAATTCTTCGTAATCATCCTCTATGTTGTTGCTATTTCCCTGCGTCATTCTGCTATTAATAGTTACGCTTCTGCCATTGTTCATATAATCATTTCTATAAGAAGATGTCTGTCCACGCATCGAACCCTGCGCACCTGTTCTTCTCACTGGAGTACGTTCTGTAGTAACAGCCCTTTGGTTCCCCATAGAACGTTCTACTGTTCTTCCAGATGTTGTAGAACTTCGCATCTGCGTATTAATTGTCTTTACCGTCTTAGTCTGTGTAGCCACTGTCATCTTAGGAACAGCTTTTACATAATAGTAATATTCATCATCCTCAAATTGTACTTTTTCTGTACGATTATAATCCACACAAAAACGGAAGAATTGAACAACCTTTGCCACCAGCACTGCAACTATTTCTCCTAATACAGCCATAAGCAAAGGCGAGTTGGTATCGTACATCAAGTCACCAATCAAAAGGATTACCAGATTGGCTATTACGCCTGCAACAATAGCAATTGTCCAAGAATGATCCATTGACATTTTACGAATGATATATACAACAAATATTGTAATCACAAACGCAACAATCATTATTAACATCTCTTTATTATTCATTAGAGAGTCGATAATCAGACGAAGCTTCGCCGTTGCTTCCGTTGACGCCATTGTTCCTATGGTACTAGCATTGTTAGATACTGCCATAATTAAGTAATATGCCACTACACCTGCCACTACACCGACTGCTGATGCCGGTCCACTAATCAATCCCATTACCACTGGCATTACATACGGAATTTTCATAAAACAAAGCAACATTGTTACCAGTACAACCGTAGATGTCTTTGCTGAAAATCTCAAGAAAAGCAACATCATCAATAGATATACGCACAATCCTACTACTGCCACCTCTATAGCTAAGGAATACATATGCAATAAGCTGAAAAGCATCGCAAAAAACGCGATACTACCCCATGGCAAAAAAGAACACATCAAGGCAATAATCAACACTACAGAAATATTATCAATCTGTGTCATATACCCCAACTGTCCATTCACGGTCAGCAATGCAATAAATGCCAAAACAAATTTAATTACTGGCACAACAAATACATCGTTCTTACTATAAAACAATTTTAATTTTTCTCTTAATTCTAGTAAACTAGTCATTTATTCCTCCAAGCAACTACCACATTATTTCTCAGCATACATTGCACTTAATTTTTTCAGGTTGTGGTAATAGCATTTTAGGCTCTTCTTTGCCTTTGCATAACGATATGAATATACTATATATGATATAGCAGCGTAAGATACCACTGATACACCATAAAAAATTAGCACATCTCGCGCAAATGCTAATAAGTCCATTTTGTATAATTCCTGCATAAATGTCTCAAAATCATACAGAATATATAATCCAAAAATAATAAAAAAGGCAATTGTTCCATACACAAACGATTTCATTATCTGTATGGCAATATAATCACTGCGAAAGTACTTGCCAATCGCCATATTTTTCTTGCCCTCGTTGCACTCATACGATGCCATCTTCGTCATCAATATGATACGTTCTTCACTGAGCATTTATTTTCCCCCATCCTGAAGATATCTCATCTTAGATTTTGTATCTGCCTTATTAGTCTGTGGTGGTGGAGCAACTGGCTTGCTCTTCTGTATCACATCTCTAAATCCCATTGCAGTATTCATCTTACATCTCTCGCAAAGAGTACCACTACGAATAGGCCCACCGCATCCATCACATGTCAAATAAATTGGAGAATCCTCTGTCACCTCAAGTCGTTCATCTCTTAACCACTGACGAATCTGAGATGGTTCTACCTCACATGCAGCAGATACTTCCGGTATTCCTACACCAGGATGTGTACGAATATATTCCTTAACCTCTTGAAACTTTGCCTCCAAAGATTCTCTACACACCTGACAAGTAATTGGCCCTGCCATATAGTTAAATATTCTTCCACACACTCTACAGTTTCTTATATCCATTGTATCCTCCTTTTCTCGCTATGTATATACCATAACGCCCCATTGTCGGATTATAAACCCGCTCCGCAAGCTAAAGTTATGTAATAAATTTTCTCAACTCCCGCTTGCTTTAAAATAGCTGCCACTTCATCTATTGTACTTCCAGTTGTATAGATATCATCAACTATTATAATCGTCTTTAATTTTACATCATTTTGGGCTATAATAAAAGCCTTTTTCAAATTATTTTGACGTTCAAGCGGATTTTGAAGTTTCAAAGGGCTCGTATTTTTACAACGTCTTACCAATTCACTCTCAACAGGAACGCCTGTATAGCAACTAATAGCATTGGCTAATAACAGAGCTTGGTTATATCCCCTTTTTTTCTGACGTTTCTTATGTAGCGGAATAGGAACCAACGCATCTGGTTGCACTTGACGTATAAAGTCCCCCAAATACCTTGCTACTTCCTCACCAAAAAAGTCCGCATACTCCTGCCGTTTACTATACTTCATTCGGTATACACTTGGTGCCACACTTGCATACTCATACAAAGCTCTTCCTTGTATGAAATTGTGCTTAATGCACTTACAATCTGAGCAATATTCGTCCTCCTCTTTAGCTAGCTTCTTACCACATTTCATACACCATGGAGCTGTTAACAATTTCAATTTTGGCATACATTTCAAGCATATTTTTTCTCCATATGGCGTCACTATTTCATCACACACTGGACACCTTAGAGGATACAAGGTTTGAATTAAGGTTTGTTTTAGTTTCATTTGGTCCTCCTCAAGGACCTTCTCCACTTCATCTCACTCTAACACATTTTTCTACATACAATCTTAGAACCCTTATCTTTCTCTGCTTTGTACTTAATATCATTCTTCCATTTGCAGTTCTTGAATGCGTAGATTTAACGATGTATAACGGCGATTTTCACTCACATTATCTATCATATCTCTCACCGTTTGACTACTACCCAAGATGGTCACACACTGTTTTGCTCTGGTAATTCCTGTATAAAGCAAATTACGATTAAACAGCATTCTCGGTCCTGACAAAATTGGTAAAATAACTGCAGGGTATTCACTACCTTGAGATTTATGAATCGTCACCGCATAGCACAACTCTAATTCTTCTAAGAGAGAAAATGGGTAGGTTACTCTCCTATGCTCATCATATTCAACCACAAGGTAGCTAGCCCCTTCATTAATCTCAACAATCCTTCCCATATCACCATTAAAAATGCCTACCCCCTTATCAATAGGAATTCCATATCGACTAACAATCTCCCACTCTAGTTGATAGTTATTCTTAATTTGCATAACCTTATCGCCTTCACGATAAATACTATCTCCGCTGATATATTCTCTTTTCTTTGGATCAGGGGGATTAATATACCTCTGCAAAATACCATTTAGAGTCTCACATCCCAAACTACCCTTTCGCATTGGAGTAAGCACCTGTATGTCCATAGGAGTGGCCTCTACATACTTTGGCAGTTTTTCTTGTATTAATTGTATCATATGTTTATATATGACATTAACGTCACTTCTCTCCAACAAGAAGAAATCCCTCGATTTATTGTCCAAAGTAATCTGTTCTCCACGATTAATACGATGGGCATTGACAACAATGTCACTTTCTCCTGCCTGGCGGAAGATTTTTTGCAAAATTACCATTGGGAACACATCACTTGACATTATATCTCGAAGCACCTGACCAGGTCCAACACTAGGCAACTGGTCTACGTCTCCAACCAGAATTAATCTAGTTCCAGGGGCTACTGCTTTCAACAGTGATTGAAATAGCTGAATATCCACCATAGACATTTCATCAATAATAATAACGTCCGTTTCTAATGGATTCTCTTCATTTCGTTCAAAACTTACCTTTCTCGTGTCCTCGTCTGATAAAGCACTGTTTAATTCTAGCATTCTATGAATAGTTCTAGCTTCATAACCCGTAGCTTCTGTCATTCTCTTTGCCGCTCTTCCGGTCGGTGCAGCCAAAAAAATATCTAGCCCCTGCGACTCAAAGTAACGAATCATCATATTAATAGTGGTGGTTTTTCCTGTTCCTGGTCCACCCGATAGTACAAATAATCCGTTATGTATAGCTCCCATTACCGCTTCTAACTGTAACTCATCTAATTCCATTTGTAGACTTCCAGCCAACTTTTCCAATTGTTTATATATGGCCGCATCCTGAGAAGGAAGATTATCAGCCTCATACATAGGTATATTCAATTGGTGAAGCATTCTAGCACAATTTAATTCCGCATAATAATAAACTGAAGCAAATACACATTCACCCTTTATCACAAGTTTTCTATCCATCATCATATTATCCACTTGTGGACGGATATGTTCCTCACTTACTCCTAATAGTGATGATGCACGAGAAAGTAAAATGTTCATCGGCAAATATACATGTCCTTCTCCCACAGCTTGCAACAAAGTATATAGCAGACCACTCCTAATTCGGTAATCCGAATCTGTATGAATACCAATTTTCGCAGCAATCTCATCTGCAATACGAAAACCAACTCCCGTAATGTCCTCTGCAAGTCGATAGGGATTTTCCTTCATTACACTATAGAGATTCATTCCATATGCATCATATATTTTTACCGCTAACGTATTTGAAATGCCAAATTGTTGCAAATATACCAATGCTTCTCTTAGGTCTTTTCTCTCCTCCATCTGAACCGCAATTTCCCTTGCTTTGCGTTCACTAATTCCCTTTACCTCTACAAGGCGCTCTGGCTCTTCTTCAATAATACGAAAGGTGTCATCTCCAAATTTTTTAACAATTCGGGCTGCCAATGCAGCTCCAACCCCTTTCACCGCACCAGAACCAAGGTATCGCTCCATACTTACACTATCCTTCGGTGCCACGGTTTTATATGAATTTATTTTAAACTGTTGACCATACAAAGGGTGCTCTATATATTCACCTTCTGCTTCAATATTCTCCCCCTGTGTTAGGCCTTTACACATTCCCGTACATGTCAATTCTTCATCTTCCACCTGGAGATTCATTACTGTATAGCCATTCTCTTTATTCTGGAATATGATATGTTCTACATAACCGCAAACTGTTTCCATTTACTTCTCCACATTATCATTTTCTTAAATAACAGAAAAAGCCGCCATTGATAAATAGCAGCTTTTATCGTTATCATTTGTTTAAATTCCATAGTTACGTTTCATCTGTTCATACAAGGTCTGAGCCAAACCCAAACTATTCTGTTCCGTAGAATCAGCTGCAATATTCTGCACCATCTGATCCTTATAATAATCTACCAAGGAACTTGTTGAACCACTAGTTTCTTCACTTTCTGGAATAGTCTTAAGCATCTGCTTAAACATTTGCTCTAAAAAATATGCTTCAAATTGTTTACAAGCATCCATCAACTCAGCATCTGTAGCACTTGTATAATCTGTTTCTAACTGTCCCTCTAGCTTTGCCGTAGACTGGCTAGACGCAGATGCATATATATCATTGTAGGTCGAAGTAATATTACCAATATCCATAGTCGCTTACCCCTTTCTACCTTTCTCCATCGAATTTATTATCTTCTAAGGTTATTTGCCTGCTGAAGCATCTCATCCGATGCGGTAATTGCCTTAGAGTTTAATTCATACGCACGCTGTGCAACAATCATGTTAACCATTTCATCTACAACCTGAACGTTAGATCCTTCCAAGTATCCTTGAACAATCTCACTCTTCTGAACTGCAGTATTTGTGGATTCATTTAATGGCTCACCACTTGCTGCTGTCTGCTGATATAAGCTATCACCTAATTTCTCCAAACCATTTGGATTATTAAACTGATAAATACCCATTATCATATTTTCAATTGGCTGTGGGTTGTTATTAGCATCTGGATAGCACAACTGACCATCTGCTGTAACCGTAATATTACTTACCACATAATTCTCATCCAACACAATAGGCTGACCATTTGCATTTAATACAGGTAATCCATCTGTATTCGCTAGCATATTACCAACCTGTCCATTCACAGCGGCTAATGTAAACTGAAAGTTACCGTTTCTTGTGTAATATGTATTACCGTCCTCGCCTCTTACAGCAAAAAAACCTTTACCATCAATCGCAAAAGCAGTATCACTCTCAGAAGCAATCAAACTACCTTGTTTAAATATAGAGGTAATAGATGCATTTCTAACACCCAAACCAACCTGTGCACTCGTTGGCTTACTCTCGCCATTAGCAGAGGTTGTCTTTGTCTGAATGTTTTGATACAAAAGACTCTTGAACTCATTGGTCTGGGTCTTGTATCCATTTGTATTTACATTCGCTAAGTTATTAGCGATAGTATCCACGTTAGTCTGCTGAGAAATCATTCCTGTTGCTGCTGTCCATAAACTACGTACCATAACTTACCTCTCCTTTACCTACTTGATTCTGCCCAACTGATTCACTGCTATATCAAGGGACTGATCATAAGTCTGCATAATCTTCTGGTTACTCTCGTATGCACGAGTGATACTAATCATATTCACCATTTCGGTAACTACTTGTACATTTGACATCTCAAGACATCCCGAATTCACAGTCGCTTCAGAGTTAATTACTTTAGCACCTTCAACAGGCTGGTAATAACACTCACCATATTTTTCCAAATAATCATAGTCTTCAAAGTCTACTACCTTAATCTGGGCTACCTTAACTCCATTCTGGTTAATCGTACCATCAGAGGTAATATCCGAATCCAACAGTGTATTTAATTTTATTCTCTGGTCATTGGCACCTAATACAAAATCACCATCTTGAGTTACCAAATAACCTTCTTTATTCAATGCAAACTGTCCTGCACGAGTATATTTTGTAGAAGTCTCTCCTGCCTTGTTAGTGAATTCCACAGCAAAGAAACCTTCACCTGACAATGCCAAGTCATAGGTATTATCTGTAATACGGAATGAACCCTGTGTATAGTCAGTGTAGTTCTCACCAATCTTAACACCTGGTGTATTCACGCCAGTGCGTTCCACCACGTTCACTCCAACAGATGCATCTTTAATCTTCACAGTCAGAATGTCATCAAAAGCTTGACTTGTAGAACCTTCCTTCTTAAATCCTACAGTCGAAGCATTCGCCAAATTGTTGGTCATAATGTCCATTCTGTTCTGTTCGTTAGTCAATCCTGTATAAGCTGTGTATAATCCCTTAAGCATATGACACCCCTTCCAAGCCGAAAAGCGTATTTTAATCGTATGTTCTATATCGGCTCATTTTACTCAATACTTTAGGACAATTCTGAAATTAATCGCGATATCCACCAAGAAATTCGACATATTTACCTGTACCAATTGCAACTGCAGTCATTGGATCCTCTGCAGTCATGGTATTAATGCCAGTCTTAGCTGAAATCAAATCTTCCAAACCACGAAGCAAGCTTCCACCACCAGTTAATACAATACCTCTATCAGCGATATCTGCTGCCAACTCAGGTGGAGTCTTCTCCAATACGCTATGGATTGTTTCAACAATCTGCGCAGTGGTCTCGCGGAGAGCTTCCTCTGTCTCCTCTGAGGATACTCTTACTGTTTTAGGAAGACCTGTTACTAAGTTACGTCCTCTAACATCCATGTAGTCAACTTCTGCTCTCTTGTAAGCAGAACCAATTTTAATCTTCAAATCTTCTGCTGTTCTCTCACCAATCAAAAGATTGTGTTTCTTACGCATATAACGAACAATTGCCTCGTCAAAATCATCTCCTGCAATCTTAATGGAAGCACTTACTACTGTACCGCCAAGCGAAATAACAGCGATATCTGATGTACCACCAC
>CAZHEM010000105.1:0-9699 GCA_964531725.1 uncultured Acetatifactor sp. | reverse complement strand
CTGTGCACACAGTTCCATCTGCTCATCGTCATTGACCTGCACATCTGTAACATTCTGCTCACAACCTTGGGTCTCTTGGAGCAACTCACTCATTTCATCTTGCTCATTATTCCCTTGCGTACCGCTAGCTTCAGCCTGCCACTCATCATTCTGCTCTGACCAGATAATCTCCCTTTCCCTGGGACTACATCCTATCAAACACACCATGATACCGATTACACCCACTAGCGTTGTGCATACTCTATTTATTTGTCTGTAAATCTCTCTATTTTTCTTCATCATAGTTCCTTTCTTTTTGGGTTTACTTACCTCCAAAAACAAAGGATTGCCTCTCTATGCTGACGATTTTTATTGTAAAATAATTACTTGCAATTTACAAGTGACTTTCGATTATTTCCACTTAAAAATAACAATTCCTACAATGGCAATTGCCATACCAATTGCCTTGCGCCAATCCCAGCCTGCCTTTTCAACTCCAAACAGACCAAACAGTTCAATTCCATATGCCACAAGTAGCTGTGCCACTACAATTAACATTACCGCTCTAGCAGGTCCTAATGCATCTGTTGCCTTAATAACTGTATAAGTGATAAATGCCCCAATGGCACCACCTAGCAACATATATTTTGGTTCCACCTTCCAGACGCTCAACAAAGAACTTCTATCCGTCAAAAGCCATGCACCGAGACATACAAGCAACGCCGTAAATTGTACAAACGCACTTGCCACCCAAATACTTGAAGCCTTAGTCACCTGCGTATTAAACACACCCTGTATTGCCATCAACGCACCTGAAATTAAAGCAATAAAAAAACCAACCATGTAGACACCACCTTTATAATCTCTATGGTAGTATCTTACCCTCATGGTTGGTTATTTATGCATAATCGAAAACTTATACTGCGAACTCTAACCTGCTATTCCCATCTGCGAATTCATCTGTTCTGAAAGTTCCTGTAACAAAGTATTCACATCTTCGCCATTCCAAAGCTTTGTAAACAGTACTTCCATTTGCATCCAGAAGTTACCCGTCTCCATCATCTTTGGCGCTGCAATACTCTTATCGTACTCTTGTCGAAACACTTGAATCGCCCCATTTGCCTCATCTGTATTCCAATATGCTGCTGTTTTTCCCGTCTGACCATACAGATTGTCCACAAATTCGCGTGTCAAATATTCCGCAAACTTATTCGCTAATTCCTTGCTATCAGAATAACCATTGATTGCAATGGCATTGGTAATAGACAAAGAACGACTTTCTAATTCCTCACTTACAGCAGGCATAGTCACAATACCATACTCATAAGCAAAGGTTCCATCCTCTTTTGCATCTGCCAATTTATCAATAATATCGGTTGTTCCAATCGTAAAAACAGTCTTTCCTTCCACGAAATCCTGCACTACCGAATCATAAGTTGTGGTATCTGACTCAATTGAGAAGAACTGATGCAAGCTTTGATACATCTCCATACATGCCACAACCTGCTCATTGTAGACATTCATATTGGCATCATTATCCCCTGCGTCTCCACCTACATCCATATATGCACCTGCAATCCAGTAATTGTACATTACATCTGACACATCCCATTCCATAATGCATTCTACCGTCTCAGGTACATCAAAGCTATCTGCAAAAGTAAGAATCTCACTTACCGTATTCGGAATACCGTTCGCTACATATTGAGCCATCTTCTCCGCAACTAAAGCTTCATCTAATTGAGAATTCTCTTCTGTTCCCATATTTTCTGTATCTTCTTGGTCCGCAGAAGCTATCTCCTTCTCGGCCTGCTGACGTGCCCACTCCTGAAAGTAAGTATCATTATAAATTAATGCAGTAGTCTCAAAAAAGAATGGATATGCCACAAGTTTATCCTGATAAGTCACTGCTGAAATGGCAGCACGAGGAAAATTAGCTGTTGTGCAAATCTCGTTAGGATCCTCAATCTGTGTAGCCAATCCTGCAAGATACGCTTTTTCCAAAGAATCATTACTAATCATATACAAGTCAGGAATTGCATCCCCATACAATGATGCCTCATTAATTGCCTCTAAATACTGACTCTCCTCGCAATATACAGGTATCACTCGCACGCCTTCCTTTTCTCCAAAAGATACGGCAGCACTACTAATGTAGTCTGCCACTGTATCATCTGCATACCAGAAGTAAATCGTCTCTTTATCCCCAAACCAAGACAAGCGGCCACTTTCGTCGCCGCTGTTTGTCATCTTTAAAGTACTTCCATATATCATAGTTGCAACCATAGCACACACGGTTGCAACTGCAATCAATCTTTTCTTTAAGTGCATAATATTCCTCATCTCATTCCACAGAATTCATGTGGCACGATCTTATGCACACATTTATGCTTCCATGCAATCCTCTAATATAGCTATCATCTCATCAACATTTTCCTTGGTGATAATAAGAGGTGGAACAAATCGAAGGATATTCGGACCTGCATTAATCAAAATCAAGCCCTTATCCATTGCTCTTTTGATAATATCTGATACTGGACAGTCACATACCAATCCCTGTAACAGACCTACGCCACGGCGTTCCAATACACACGCATGCTTGGTAACCATTTCCTCTAACTTCTCTTCCAAGTAAGGGGCTACTTCGCCCACATGTTCTATTATATGGTCCTTTTCAAATAAATCAAGCACTTTTTCTACTGCTGCACACGCTAAAGGATTGCCACCATAGGTAGTTCCATGGTCACCTGCAACCAACGAATTCTGACCTACTTTTTCAGTCATCATAAACGCACCAACAGGCACACCACAACCAATTGCTTTTGCAGAGGTCATAATGTCTGGCTTGATTCCAAAACGCTGCCATGCATACATGTAACCAGTTCTACCCATACCGCACTGAATCTCATCAAAGATAAGAAGAATATCCTTCTCATCACATAATGCACGTAACTTAGTTAAAAATTCTTCTGTAGCAGGAGTAAGGCCGCCTTCTCCCTGTACAGGCTCTAAAATAATAGCACAAGTCTTGTCTGTTACCTGCGCAAGCACACTATCAAAATCATTCAAGTCTGCAAATTTTACATGACCAATCAGTGGCTCGAATGCTTCACGATATTTAGGATTACCAGTTACCGCCAATGCTCCCATGGTTCTTCCATGGAAAGAATGGTTCATAGCAATAATCTCATGATCTGTCTGACCATCTTTTAAATAGGCATATTTACGAGCTGCCTTAATGGCACCTTCCACTGCTTCTGCACCAGAATTGGTGAAAAACACTCTATCCATTCCAGATACTTTTTTTAATTTTCTAGCAGCTTCTATAGCTGGCACATTGTAAAAATAATTAGAAGTATGTGTCAACTTATCGATCTGCGCTTTCAAAGCATCATTGTATTCTTTATTGTTATACCCCAATGCAAATACAGCAATTCCTGATACAAAATCTAAGTATTTCTTGCCATCAATATCGTATAAATGTACACCGTCACCACGGTCTAATACAAGCTGATAACGATTGTATGTGTGGAGCAGGGCACTTTCTGCCTCTGCAATATATTCCTGACTTGTCATAATAACACCTCATTTCCAGCAGTCATTTTGTCATTAGCACATTTAGCCTACTACACCTGACTGCCATAACATCCTATCTTATCCTTCCATCTCCTCTTCATCTGCTACAATTGCGGTACCAATACCCTTCTGGGTAAAGATTTCAAGAAGCAAACAGTGAGCAATTCTACCATCCAAAATATGTACACGATTAACACCATTCTTAATAGCAGAAGTACAGTTATTCAACTTAGGAAGCATACCGCCACCGATAAAGCCACCATTAATCAACTCATCTGCCTGACTAGCTGTAATTCGTGAAATAAAGCTTGATTTATCGTTGATATCTTTGTACAAACCTTCAATATCTGTTAAGAATGCAAGTTTCTCTGCATTTACAGCCTTTGCAATAGCACAAGCCGCATCATCCGCATTAATGTTATAGGTCTGGAAATTATCATCCAATCCGATTGGTGCAATGATTGGGAGGAAATCCTTCTCCAACAAATCATAGATAATCTTAGGATTCACGTCGGTAATCTCACCTACAAAACCAATATCCTGTCCATCAGAGTATTTCTTTTCTACCTGAAGAAGTCCACCGTCTTTACCACTGATACCAACAGCTTTTACGCCCAATTCCTCTACCATGGTAACAAGACTCTTATTTACCTTATTTAGTACCATTTCTGCAATTTCCATGGTCTCTTCATCCGTTACACGAAGTCCGTTGATGAACTTAGCTTCCTTACCAACTTTGCCTACCCAACGGCTGATTTCCTTACCACCGCCATGTACGATAATTGGCTTGAAACCTACTAATTTAAGTAATGCCACGTCTTTGATAACGTTCTTCTGCAATTCTTCATTGCTCATTGCACTTCCGCCGTATTTTACTACGATAATCTTACGATTGAATTTCTGTATGTAAGGAAGTGCCTCAATCAGTACTTCCGCTTTTTGCAATACCTTTTCCATATCTTTTTCCATGTTATATCCTGCCTTTCCTACCGTTCACTATCAATGAATCCGGCGCATTCTTTTAATTCATCTTAAGCATCATTTCATTACAATTTATGAACGATAATCTGCATTAATCTTTACATAATCATAGCTCAAATCACAGCCCCAAGCAGTTGCCTCTTCTGTTCCCATATGCATATCCACTAATGCGGTCACTTCTGGATCTGAAAGAATCTTGGTTGCTTCTTCTTCGCTATAATCACAAGCCACACCATTGCCGAAAATGTGAATCTTGCCACTCTTGCTTTCAAAATACAAATCTACATTCTCAGGATTGAACTTGGCTCCAGAGTAACCTAATGCACAAAGGATACGTCCCCAGTTAGCATCATGTCCGAAAATAGCAGCCTTAGTAAGGGATGAACAAATAACTGATTTTGCCAATGTTCTAGCATCTTCTTTGGTAGCTGCATTAATAACATGTGTTTCAAATAGAGCTGTTGCACCTTCTCCATCACCTGCCATTTTCTTAGCAAGATAACTGGTAATAAAATGAAATGCTTCTGCAAAAGTATTATAATCTTCGCCTTCCTCGGTAATTTCTGAGTTACCTGCTACACCATTTGCCATTACAAGCAAGGTATCATTAGTAGAAGTATCTCCATCCACAGAAATCATATTAAAGGAGTCTACCACATCAGCACTTACACATTTCTGAAGCATTTCCTTAGAAATATTAGCGTCAGTAGTGATAAAGCCTAGCATGGTGCACATATTAGGATGAATCATTCCTGAGCCTTTGCACATACCACCGATGGTTACGGTCTTTCCACCAATTTCTACTTCTACTGCAATCTCTTTATGTACGGTATCGGTAGTCATAATAGCCTTTGCAGCATCTAAGCCTGCCTCTAAATCGGATTTTTTAGCTGATACTAATTTTCTAATACCATCACAAATTCTATCTACAGGGAGCTGCATACCAATAACACCTGTAGATGCCACTAATACTGCGTCCTCACGAATTCCAAGTAATTTTGCTGCATAAGAAGCTTCTTCTCTACAACACTGGTATCCTGGTTCACCAGTACATGCATTTGCAATGCCTGAATTCACTACAATTGCTTGAACGTATGCCGAATTCTCTACTACGTTTTTATCCCAAAGAACTGGTGCTGCCTTTACCACATTGGTGGTGAAGGTTCCTGCTACAGTACATGGTGTCATACTGTACACAAGTGCCATGTCTTTTCTATTCTGATATTTAATAGCAGCTTCTACGCCTGCTGCCTGAAAGCCTTTTGCTGCGGTGATACCGCCTTCGATTTGTTTCATAATATTCCCTCATTTCTTTTGTTTTGAATGTTTTACTACATTGGGTTGTGAAATATGTTATTTCATCATTAATTCAATTGTTTCTTCAAAAGAGATGCATCTCGCATATCTTCTATTCCATATAAAATTATTATAATAACTGTAGGTTTGCTCTGCGGACATGAAATCATTATCATATGTACTGTTGGTATTGGCTGGAACTATCATGTTAAAGCCATGTTCAAAGCCACATTTGACCGTTGCATCAATGCAATAATCCGTTTGAAGTCCTACGACAATAATGGTATCCTCGCCTTTTTCCTTTAAATATTCCAACAGTCCAGTTCCTCGAAAAGGACTATTTACATTCTTGTCAAAGACTTTTTCTCCTTCTACTGGTTGAAAGCCTTCGTATATTTCAAATCCTTCAGTCCCTCTGGTTAATTCATTGCCCTCTCCATCATCATGTCTGACGTAGATTACTTCAATGCTATTATCTCTAGCTTGCTTTATTAGTTCTTTGATTCTCTTCTCAAAGAGATCAAACTCATATAATCCTTTCGTTGTAATCAACTTTTGTGTATCAACTACTAAGAGAACCATTTTACCACCTCAGCTATATTATTGCTTCTTTACCAACCAAACGTTATAAAATACTATGTGATGCTGTGCCTTCAAAGGCTAGCATACCGCTATCTTATATGATGTGGTAAACTCGCTTCCACTCTCAAGTAACTGCGAATACTCACGTTCCGCTAGCTCGCCCTCAAAGTCTTCCGCGTCACATCTGCCACACCATGGCTCAATGCAAACGAAAGGAGCATTCTTCTTAGGTGGTGACCATAGACCAAATAAAGGCATATCAAAGGTCACTCGGACGTATTCTTTACCCATTGGGTCCAAAATTGCCACTTCATCTGCTTGGCACTCTTCAATTACTAAAGCATCACCATCGAATAAATCCTCAGTGATAGGTAATCGTCCATCTGACAAAGGAATCACAACCTGATTCCTAGTAGCTAAGCCTTGGGGGGTAAGCAGGGTATTTGGGAACTGGGTAAGCTCCTTTCCTTGCTTGCGTAGGACAAAGCTATAATCAGATTGCTTTTCATTTATATGTAACGGACAGTTGAAGGCTGGATGTGCACCAATGGAGAATGGTAACATTTCTGCACCAGTGTTTAACACACGCCATGATACTTCTACTTCCGTACCTATCAAAGTATATTTGATTTCCAATAGGAATTGGAATGGGTACTTCTCTCTACTGACCTCATTATCCTGCAATACAAAGGTAATGCTATCTGCAGTCTGTCCCTTTAATTGGAATTCCATGTCTCTGGCAAAACCATGCTGGGTCATGGAATGTGTCACTCCATTGTGACGATATTCTTTATTTTTAAGACCGCCCACAAATGGGAAAAGGACAGGTGAAGACCTTGCCCAATAAGTAGCATCTGCCTGCCAGAGATATTCTGTTCCCATAGCCTTTAAGGAGCGTAGTTCTGCTCCATGGCTATCAATTACTAATTCTATTTTATCATTGTAAATCTTGTATTGTGACATTCTTTCACCCCTCTTTAATCACTGCTACTATGTAATGTCATCAAATCTTTCACCGTTATTTTACTCAAGTATGGTGCCCTTCTCACAGTCATAGTCTATTGAATAAAATCGGTAATATTCTTCTCATTTAATGTGAAATCGTAATAATTCAAATCTTCTCGCTTGGTCCAGCCAATGCAATTCCAGAATGCATTTCCAACATCATTCTTGGTAAAAGCAATCAGGCTTACCTTATTAATGTGTTCGTCTTTTAATGCATTCATGCAATAGACAACCATATCCTTACCAATACCAAGGCGACGATAATCTTCTCTTACACACACATGATATAAGCAGCCACGTCTACCATCGTGTCCACAAAGGATTCCACCTACAATAGAACCATCCTCTGCTTTTGCTACTACGCTGGTGGTGGGATTTCTCTTCAAGAAAAGCTCAACGCCTTCTCTCGAGTCATCAATGCTTCGGATTCCAAAGCCATGAATGCTCATCCATAAATCATGTAATCCGTCATAATCCTGTGGTGTCATTGTCTCAATGGTATATTTCTTTGTGTTGCTCATATATCCTCATTTCTATGCTGACAGTGTGGTTCTACCATACCATCAATCAATTACTTCTCTTACCTTATGGGAAGCAAGGAACCAATTCCAATCCTTCACTTTCCTTTAATCCAAACAGAATGTTCATATTCTGTACTGCCTGGCCTGCTGCACCTTTTACAAGGTTATCAATTGCACCCATCATAATGATACGGTCAGTGCGCTCATCAATTACGAAATTGATGTCCACATAATTGCTGCCTTCCACCCATTTAGTCTCTGGGCATACGCCTTTATCCAACACACGGACAAACTTCTCATTCTTATAATATTTATCATAAACAGCCTTCACTTCTTCATAAGTAGGTAAAGTACCGTCTGCTTTTTTCTTCAACTTCGCATACTCTGTTGCCAAAATTCCTCTGTTCATAGGAACCAAGTGTGGGGTAAAGTTAATGGTCACATCACAGTCACCTGCGTAGCCAAGCTGCTCCTCAATCTCTGGTGTATGGCGATGGCTTGCGACACCATATGCCTTCATATTCTCATTCACTTCACAGAATAGATTAGCAACCTTAGCACCTCTTCCTGCACCAGAAGTACCAGACTTAGCATCTACAATTAAGGTATCTACATCAATCAATCCTTCTTTTACTAAAGGATATGCAGTCAAAATAGAACAAGTTGTGTAGCATCCTGGGTTTGCAACCAAACGAGTATTCTCGTTAATCTTATCTCTATTAATCTCGCACAAACCATATACAGCTTCTTCAATGAACTGTGGTGATTTGTGTTCAATACCATACCATTTCTCGTAGGTAGCTACATCTTTAATACGGTAGTCAGCAGATAAATCCACAATCTTAACCTTCTGTAATATCTCCTCGGTCAAGATTCCAGCCAAGAAGCCCTGAGGTGTTGCTGTGAAAATCACATCTACCTGTTCTGCAAGTTCATTCAAATTATCATCCTTACAGATATCCTCTACGATTTCAAACATATTCTGGTATACTTCGTAATACTTCTTATCTATATAGCTTCTGGAACCATACCATACAATCTCTGCTTCTTTATGATTAGCTAATAATCTAACTAATTCTCCACCTGCGTATCCTGTAGCACCAATAATACCTACTTTTATCATGGCAATTTTCTCCTTATAAAAAGTCTATCTCTTGATATCATACCACTTTTTGCATAAATGTCTACTACTTTTTTTAAAAAATTTTGCATTAATATTCATTTAGGCATTATTTTATACATTTTTGTGCATATTTTTACGTGTTTTATTCATTCATTTTTAAATTTTATGCATATTTTCACTTGCATTCCTATTAATAATGTTGTATAGTGTTCTCAGGTTGATGAAACAGACAAACAAATTGTTCATTTTTATGGAGGCATTAAATTATGAAAGAAAAAGTTGTTTTAGCTTATTCAGGTGGTCTTGATACTACCGCAATCATTCCTTGGTTAAAGGAAAATTTTGATTATGAAGTAATCTGTGTATGTGTTGACTGTGGTCAGGCAGAGGAATTAGATGGACTTGAAGAAAGAGCAAAATTCTGTGGTGCAGAAAAGCTCTACATTGAAAACGTAATTGATGAATTCTGTGACGAGTACATCGTTCCATGTGTACAGGCAAACGCAATCTATGAAAACAAATATTTACTTGGTACCTCAATGGCTAGACCTCTTATCGCTAAGAGATTAGTAGAAATCGCTCGTAAAGAAGGTGCTACTGCAATCTGTCATGGTGCTACCGGTAAAGGTAATGACC
>CAZHEM010000104.1:0-9843 GCA_964531725.1 uncultured Acetatifactor sp. | reverse complement strand
GGTTGCCCACAACAGATTTTGAGTCTGCCTCGTCTGCCATTCCGACACGCCGGCATTTGTTATCGCTAACAACAAAATGTATTCTAGCATAAATCATAGGACTTGGCAAGAGAATTTTTTAATTTTTTTACACATTTCCATTTATTCATATTTCATAGCAATCTGAATATCGTTACCCTTTATCTGCACTTCTGCCATACTTCCAACCACCAATGGCATCATAGGTGCAAAATGTCCAATATCCGCATCCATGATAACTGGCACATTCTTGCGACCAGCTACCTCTAAAATCGCCTGATAAGCATCAAGTCCCATCATATCCTGTCCAAAACAAAGTGGTCTACCAATCAAAAAGCCTTTTACATGTTCAAACCAACCTGCCTGTTCCATCTGCCACATAGCACGACGAATAGAGAATACATTTAACTCACAAGCTTCCAAGAACCAGATAATACCATCCTCTTTATATCTATCAATGAATTCGGTAGTCTTATCAAATTTGGTTCCAAGTAGGTTCACAAGGCAATCCATGCAACCGCCTAACAGACGTCCCTGCATCTGAACATTCTCATTCAGTCCTAATTCACGCATTCCTACATAATTCTTCAACACACGTGGTTCCGTTACATTATATGGAAGTAATGGGCTCTCTTCATTCTTCAGAGACTCTTTTTCCCATTTATCATAGCCATTTAGGGTTGTTACCTTTCCTTCTAGCACTCCCAATGCATCTTCAATAGCGGGATGCCATGGCTCCATGCCAAATGCTGCTGCACAAGGGCCATATACCGATGCTACGTCACAGATAGTAGCTAATAGATAAGTAAGATTGGTGTTATCCGAATAACCCATGAACCACTTAGGGTCTGCTGCCTTAATTTTTTCAAAGTCTATATATGGCAAAATCTCACACATTAATTCACCACCACCGCAAGACATTAATACATCATTCTCTTTCGAGCAATAATATTCCATGAATTCTTCTGCACATTTCTCTGGAGTATTACTAATACCCACTCCACTGCCCTCGTAGCAGTTAGTTCCTAAGTCCATGGTATAACCTAAATCACTTAATTTTATCTGTGCATTATCAAATGCGGTATGATATGGTTCTATAGCACATCCAAAGGAAGGGGCCACGAAGCCGATGGTTCCATTTTCAGGTAAATATTGTGGATATCTCATTTTTCTTCTCCTCGTTTCTATACAATTTATCCACAGAAAATAAATATCTCTCATTCATCTTCCATGCATGAAAAAAGGTTCTCAAACACCTTTCAGCATTTAAGAACCTTTTCACTCTTATTTGAATATCGTTTTCATATTATTTATTGAATATGACTTACTTCATTCTATTGATTCCTTATGCTTCGAAATCCATTTTACCATAAATGTCGAAACAATCAAAGGTAGCAAAATAATCCTTTGGAGTCTCTGCACGACGAATCAACTGTACACTGCCATCTTCTTTCAATAATAACTCAGCAGATTTCAACTTACCATTGTAGTTGTAACCCATTGCAAAACCATGGGCGCCAGTATCATGGATTGCCATATAATCACCAATCTCTACTTCTGGAAGCATTCTGTCGATTGCAAATTTATCATTATTCTCACAAAGAGAACCAACTACATCATATTTATGATCACATTCTGCATTTTCTTTGCCAAGTACGGTAATATGGTGATATGCACCATACATAGCAGGACGCATAAGATTAACCGCACAAGCATCTACACCTACATACTCTTTATGAGTGTGTTTCTCATGAATTACCTGAGTCACTAAATGGCCATAAGGAGCCATCATAAAACGACCAAGCTCTGTGTAAATAGCCACATCATCCATACCGGCAGGCACGAGGATCTCTTCATATGCCTTTCTAACACCTTCACCAATTGCATAGATATCGTTCTTCTCCTGATCTGGACGATAAGGAATACCAATACCACCAGAAAGATTGATAAAGGTAATGTGAGCTCCAGTCTCCTCTTTTAACTTCACTGCTACCTCAAACAAGGTTCTAGCCAAAGTAGGATAATACTCTGTAGTCACGGTGTTACTTGCAAGGAATGCGTGAATACCGAAGTTCTCAACACCCTTTGCTTTCATTACTTTGAAACCTTCAAATAACTGCTCTGTGGTGAAACCATATTTTGCATCACCAGGATTGTCCATAATGTTATTGCTAATAGAGAAATATCCACCTGGATTATAACGACAGCTTAAGGTCTTAGGCAACTGACCGATAGTCTTCTCCAAGAAATCAATATGGGTAAAGTCATCCAAGTTAATGGTCGCACCTAATTTTGCTGCATACTCAAACTCATGTGCAGGAGTATCGTTAGATGAGAACATAATATCCTCTCCCTTTACGCCCATTGCATCACTAAGCATTAACTCTGTTAAAGAAGAACAGTCACATCCACAACCATACTCTCTCAATATATTAATCAAAAATGGATTTGGAGTTGCCTTTACAGCAAAAAACTCCTTATATCCATTATTCCAAGAAAAAGCTTCCTTCAATGCTTTTGCATTCTCACGAATTCCTTTTTCATCATAAATGTGAAAAGGAGTTGGATATGTTTTTACAATCTCTTCAATCATTTCTTTTGTTACAAATGCTTTCTTTTCCATAGTGTTTCTCCTCATATTCTTATCGTTATATTTTTTTATCTTCTTTTTATTTGAATGCTACTATTCACTTTATCAGCATATACTTTATTGTTAATTTTAATGTTTACATTCGTTCTTACTTGGTTTTCAATAATTCAATCAATCTAATCTCATTACTCATAGCTTCCTTAAATACATTGACGAAGTTCTTCTGAGCACTGTACAAACAGGTATCTGTTACATTCCCAAGCACATCGCCCGTTAATACATACGCCGAATCAATAATCAGACGAATCTGCTCTTCTTCCGGTTCCCAAGCTGCTTCCACCGGCAGACGTTTATAGAAAATAATATTGTCTCCTTGGAATGCTTGAGGCAATTCATCCGATAACAATACTACCTTAATATTCTTCGCAAGTACCGCCTTTAGCTCAGCTTCCCATTTTGCCAAAAAGGATGCGCTGGCAGAAAAATAAATTCGCTGCTCTGCTCCCAAAATCATATGATGTATTTTGTCACTTATGTGTTCATATCCTTCAATAGTTATATAGCCCTCTGTCGGCAATTGACGTTTCGGTCCATTCAGTAACAAGAATTCCTCAATCTTCTTTAAATATCTTATTCGATTATCGCAAAACTCCTCAAGATTTACCGCTACATACTTACTGGAAGTCCCTTCACAAACATACGCTGCACCATGTTCTACCAAGCCAGCCAACGCATTGTACACGTTAGAGCGTGAGATTCCTGTCTGTTTTGCCACCTCATAGCCTGTTAATTCGCCATTTTTCAAAAGACATACATAAACTGTCGCTTCCTGTCTGCTCAAACCAAACAATTGAAGTCTTTCAATAATTGATATTTCTTCCATGCATGTCCCCTTTCATAGTCTTTCTAAACACTACTTCATTTTCCCTAGGCAACTTCTATGCCCAGCCTACAGCCATCTGCTAGTAGTTCTTTCTAGGAACACTATATATTCCTTTTCTTATATTGTCAACCTCTATCATTGATAATTTCTCTCATAAAGGCCAAAAGAGACATCTTTCGATGTCCCTTCTATAATTTACACATCCTTATTCTTTTTACTCATATATATCCCAGTTCCAATTCCAGCCCCAAAGATAACTACTATTACACATTTTCAATCTGCCAATCAATTGGTGCAAGCCCCTTTTCTTGTAAAAACTCATTGGTCTTACTAAAATGCTTGCATCCAAAAAATCCTCTATATGCTGACAATGGACTAGGATGTGGTGCCTCCAAAATTAAATGATTTGGATTGTTAAGCATCTTTTTCTTCATCTGCGCAGGACGTCCCCACAGTAAAAATACAATTGGTCTATCTTGCTCATTCAATGCCTTAATTGCTGCATCAGTAAACTCCTCCCATCCTTTTCCATGATGGGAATTGGCCATATGAGCACGTACCGTCAACACGGTATTCAACATCAACACACCTTGCTTCGCCCATTTTACCAAATAGCCATTGTTAGGGATATCGCATCCCAAATCCTCATGAAGCTCCTGATAGATATTCACAAGTGATGGTGGAATGTCTACTTCAGGCTTAACAGAGAAACATAAGCCGTGAGCCTGCCCAATATTATGATATGGATCCTGTCCAATGATTACTACTTTTACCTCACTAAGTGGAGTAAAATGAAATGCATTGAAAATATCTTCCGCAGGTGGAAAAACTTCCGTGGTATTATACTCCTGCTTTACGAATTCATATAATTCCCTATAATATGGCTTACGGAACTCGTCCCCAAGTGCCTCAAGCCAATCATTCTCAATCATACTCATAATAGTTCTTTTGTGCAGCCCACACTAAAGTCGCACACTCACTCCTTTATCTCGTAAGTATTCTTTTACCTGTTTAATCTCTAGCTCTTTATAATGGAACAAAGAAGCCGCTAACACAGCCTCTGCTTTAGCGTCTACAAGAGCTTCATGGAAATGTTCGAGCTTACCAGCACCGCCAGATGCAATAACAGGAATACTAACCGCTTCTGCAACCGCTTTGGTAAGTGCAATATCATATCCCTCCTTAGTACCATCGCCGTCCATACTGGTCAGCAGGATCTCGCCTGCTCCCATCTTTTCAGCTTTGATGGCCCATTCCACAGCATCCATGCCCATATCAACACGTCCACCGTTCTTGTAGATATTCCATCCGCTACCATCAGCACGTTTTTTCGCATCAATGGCTACAACTACACACTGACTACCAAACTTATCTGCAGCATCCGAAATCAACTGTGGATTCATAATAGCAGCTGAATTCACTGAAATCTTATCTGCACCTTCACGCAAAATCGCTTTAAAATCATCTACAGTACGAATACCACCACCTACTGTAAACGGAATGAACACTTTACTTGCCACCTCACGTACCCATTCTAACTGGGTAGCTCTGCTATCTGCTGACGCTGTAATATCTAGAAAAACAACCTCATCTGCTCCAGCTTTATCATACGCAGCCGCAACCTCTGCTGGGTCACCTGCATCACGAAAGTTAACAAAATTAACACCTTTTACTACTCTTCCATCCTTTACATCAAGACATGGAATAATTCTCTTTGTATGCATATTTTTCTCCCTTAATTTGCCTTAGTCACATTAATAAAATTCTGCAAAATCTGCATTCCTACTTCAGAACTTTTCTCAGGATGGAATTGGCATGCAAACACATTATCCTTCTCTACAGATGCATGAATATGTGTTCCATATTCTGTTGTTGCCACAACAATTCCTTCATCCTCAGCCTGCAAATAATAAGAATGAACAAAATATACAAATGAATCCTGTTCCAAACCTTCATAAAGGCGTCCTTTTCTTGGAAAAGTTAGGTTATTCCAACCAATATGAGGAATCTTTAAGCCTGGTTGTTCAGGTATATGGACAATCTTGCCTTTAAGCACACCCAAACCTTCTACACCAGGTGCTTCCTCGCTACTTTCAAATAAAAGTTGCAAACCTAAGCAGATTCCCAAAAAGGGAATCTGCTTCTCAACACATTTATGAATTACCTCTACTAAGCCATATGCATGTAGCTTTTCCATGGCCACTCCGAAAGCCCCTACACCTGGTAAAATTACCCCATCTGCAGAAAGAATCGTATCCGCATCTCTAGTAATCACTACTTCTTCTCCTAGATATAGTAATGCTTTCTCAACACTCTTGATGTTACCTGCATCATAATCAATGATAGCAATCATTTTTTGTCTCCGTTCCTAATATTTTCGTCTTCCCCCAAAGACATGATATAGGAAATATTACTTTCCAAAAATCTTCTCTAAAAGTTCTTTTTCTTCTGGAAGCACATCCTTCAAGTCTTCTAATCTCTCCTCACGTTCTGGTGCTTCCCCATAGGTCTCGCCATTTGCAATAGCAGTTACAACCTTGGTATACTGCACATCATCCTTAATTGCAGCAATTTCTCTTGCCTGTTCTTCTGTAAGTTGATATTTATCACTTAAAATAACAAGCACACTTGCATACTCATTAGCAACTGCATCTTCTACTGCCCATTCTTTAGCATAATCATAAAGTTTATCATAATCACTTACAGACTGAATCAAACTGTCTAAAGCTTCTACTGTAGCTCCAGATGCCTGAAATGCATCATATTTCTCTACCAATAAACGGATACGCAAAACACACTCTGACTTGTGGAGCATTACTTCTTCGCTCTCATTCAACTCTTTACCATAGAGATTCTGATAGCATGTGAAATAATCTTCCTCATAGTAAGCTTCATGAGCAACATTTTTAATCATGAAATCACTGACAATATTAGAGCAAATCAAAATTACCAAACCAATTGTTAAACAAATTGCACCAATAATGGCGACTCTCTTAGTTGATAATTTCTTTTCTGGAATCTGAGGTTCTAAGCTCTCTGCTGGCTCATCCTTCTTTTTCTTTTCCTTCTTCTTTTTCTTCTTTTTCTTTTCGTCAGCTTCCGTTTCTTCTTCACCTTCTGGAAGTTCGCCTTCTTCTTGCTGACCTTTTTTATTCTTCTTTTTCTTCTTGTCTTTCTTCTTTTTCTTTTCTTTTTCTACTTCTTCAATAACAGTCTTGTTCTCGTCAGACAAAGGCACATCTTCTGTTCCTTTTACTACTTCTTCCTCTTCTTCATCCTCTTCCGTTAAGAAATTCCAAATCCTAGAGAAGAAGCCACCTTTCTTTTCAACAGTCTTACCTTCATCTTGACCTAAATCCAAATCCATTAAGTCTACAATAGCACCATCAAGATTATCAGAAGATGCAAATTCGCCTTCTGAAGTAGCACCAAACAAATCCCCTATGCCAACAGCGCCCATTAATGACTCTATATCACTACTATCACTCGGTCCATCTGTAGTAAGAGATTCTTCTAGTTCATCTCCACCGCCATCCAAACTGTTCATATCATTTAAAAGTTCTTCTAACGATGTATCATCCATCGTAACATCTTCTTCTGAATGATCAGGCAATTCTACATCTGTGATATCCGATAAACTAGGGATATCCATCTCCCCATCATCTGCACTCTGCAATAAAGCAATCAAATCATCTGCATCATCTGAGTTCGATTCATAACCCTCATCCTCTTCATCATCTTCTGCAACACCATCTTCTGGCATAACTGTAGCATCAAATAATGCGGATAAATCTTCTTCGCCCATACCTACTTGTGCGTCATCTGCCTGTCCAAACAAATCTTGAATGTCCTGTGAGTCAAAATCATTATCTAAAGCTTCCTCATCTGTACTCGAACTTGCAAATAACTCTGCCAAGTCAATCTCCCCGACTCCTGCATCATTATTCATCTCATCAATATTATCAACTTCATCAATAGCATCCACACTGTTGCTATCATCAAAAACAGCAGCATTTATTTCATCACTATCGCTAATGTCTACTATGCCGTCCATTTCATCATCTTTTGATGATTCCAAGATGTCTTCTCCCGCAAAAAACTGTTCAGAAACAGAGCGCAACAAATCATCCACATCGCTCAAGTCAAAATCATTGAAATCATCATTATCAGAATCTTCATCTTCCACTATTCCTTTTAGTAAGCTGTCTAAATAATCTTCTTGTGATGACATATTATTCCTTCGCTTTCTTATGTAATAATGTGTACAGTTACATTTAGTTTATCACATGAATGTACGAAAAACAATTCAAATTCTATTCTTTTATCAACCAATCCACTGCATTTTCAGATATTGGTTGCCCTTTTCCGTTCAATTCCTCAGATAAAAAATACAACTTCTCATTTACTCGGTACATAAACGCCTTCTGATTAAAAAAAGTTACCTTCTCAAATGGAAAACGAATTACGGTCGGGAACTGCATATTTACTCCCAACTCTAACACTAGTAACTTTTTATTCAAAGTACCTTGCAACCATTTTGTATACAACTCCCACTGCTTCATATATCCATTTTCGTTATATTCAGGGGCATATATATTGTTGAACACAACTGGCTTCTCACAATCAGAACATTTTCCTAAAGAATATGTTACTTCATCATCTTGACCAATACAGTCAAGCAATTTTGTGGCATTCTCTACGTCTTCTTTTAAAACGTCTTGAAGCATTTCTGCACAACCATTGCTACACTGCTTTGTATGATAGCTACCACATGGTGTCACTAATCTATTCTCTTTCCATGGAATCTCCTTGATAATAGGATTTGTTGAAGTTGACACCACAAAATAATTCTTATTCTGCAATACATCAGCAAGTTTTTCAAGAGCTGCTTTTATCTTGCTTTTTGTATCTTGCATTAGATATTGCTGATTCAATAAAGGCAATAACCATTTACATTCTAAAGTATCTAACAATTGTAGTTTTCGGTTGTACTCCTCATTCTGTTTGAGTAATTTCGTACAATCAAATTCTTCACCTAAACCAACCAAAACCAAATCTGCTTCTTCAATTCTCTGTAATACATTCAAGTCCATAAATAATCCTTCCAGCCACATATTGAAAAAGCCGGGAAAAATCCCAGCTTTTCAATATATTCATTTATATTATTCTAAATGATTTTTCATTACCATCTCATCAACTATTTTAACCAAGTTAACGATTTCAGGTTTTGATAACTGAGCATCAGCACCCAATGCTTCACCTTTTTTTCTCATCTCGTCATTAACCAATGATGAGAAGATGATTACAGGAATGTGAGCAGTTGCTTCGTCACTCTTAACTAATCTAGTTAATCTATGGCCATCCATCTCAGGCATCTCAATATCAGTAATGATACAACGAACATGATCATTCAAGGTACCATCTTTCTTACACTGTTCAATCACATCATATGCCTGCTGTCCATTTTCTGTATGTATCAAATTCACATAACCTGCAGTTCTCAATGAATCTACAATCAACTTATTTAAAAGTGGTGAATCTTCTGCAATCAAAATTGGTACGTTATTTCTAGTTCTCTCTCCTAATTCATTCAAAGAAGATACCTTCAAACCAGTCTCTGGATTAATGTCACTAACAATCTTCTCAAAGTCAAGAATAATGATTAACTTATCTTCTTTTTTAATGATACCAGTTGCAACACTTTCGTCCGCAGTTGAGATGGTAGCGTCAGGTTTAATAATATTTCTCCATGATACTCTATGAATTCCCAATACACTTTCTACATGGAAAGCAATATCCAACTTATTAAAGTTAGTTACGATAAATAATCCTTCTGGCTTCTGTTCGCCACGACCAAGACAGTTCTTTAAATCGATAGCTGTAATCATAGTATCACGTGGCATAAAGATTCCTTCTACACTAGGATGTGAGTTAGGAACAGGAGTAACTGGTTGATAAGTAATAATTTCTCTTATCTTAGCTACATTTATACCATATGAATTACCTGCCAATGTGAATTCAAGAATCTCCAATTCATTTGTTCCGTTTTCAAGCAAAATCTTTGTATCCATGTCTTCCACCTCGCTACTTTCTCAAATATGCAACATTCTTAGATAATAATTCGTTATCTATTTGTCTCATTATACCATATTTGACAGAAATTGAAACCATAATCTGAAAAAATTTGTTCATTTTTTTGTTTTTTTTATGTATAAAACAAAAAAAGAGTAGAATACCTACTCTTTAAAAGGTTTGTACCTTCAAAACCGAACATCAAATCATTAATCTCTTAACATCTTTTCTCCAACCTTTGGTTAAGCCTTCGACCTATTAGTAAATGTCAGCTGAACAC
>CAZHEM010000103.1:0-9944 GCA_964531725.1 uncultured Acetatifactor sp. | reverse complement strand
GTCATAGAAGGGTCTCTGTCTTCCTCATTACGGAAGTAATTCTGAATATGTAAGAAATCTTTGAAAGTCATAGCAAGTCCCAATGACTCATATAACTTACGAAGTTCGTCTTCTGCCATAGTGCTGAAACCATCAAAAATAGCAACATCTGCTGGCTCATCAAATACAGTAATCAAAGTATCTGGTTTCACCATGTCTGTCTCTCTGGAATCAACAGGGTTGATACAATATGATTTAATTTTGGAGAATTCTTCGTCTGTGATGTTACCAATAATCAAGTAAGTTACAGCAGTCTTGATAACTGGGTCCTCATTTTCATTCAAGAACTTCACACACTGTACAGCAGAATCTGCTCTCTGGTCGAACTGACCTGGAAGGTACTCTACTGAAAATACTTTACCATTCGCAGGAATCTCAATTGTTTCCTCATACAAATCATCTACTGGTGGCTCTGAGAATACAGTCTTGCAAGCTCTTGCAAATACTTCGTCTGAAATGTTCTCCACATCATAACGAATGAACTCGCGAACAGCCTCTACCTCAATGCCAAGATAATTCTTCAGCTCTTCATGCAATTCTTTTGCTTTTACTGCAAAAGGTGTCTTTTTCTCTACATAGATACGTCTTACGTTGCCCATGTTGAATCCTCCAAAATAATTTTACTAAAAGTTAACCTATACTATTATAACCATTAAACGTCATTCCCACAATAGCACAAAACAACAAATTTAGATAGATTTTGTATTTTCAAACATACAGAATGCCCCATTGACCTTCGCCAATGGGGCATCCCAACCCTTATATTAATGGAGTATGTGCTCTAAAATGGAACACTCTCACCGTTTACTCTTCCACATGTAATGTTCTTAAAATGTATAAAATCTCTCTATCCACATCTTCTGCAGTAATTCCAATGGTCTGTGCAGAAATCTTAAGTCCCTCTAACACAAACATAATGTTACGAGCGGCGCCTTTGCAATCTTCGCAATAGAATTCACCATTCTCATTACCTGTCTCAATCAACTTCTCGATAATGCGCACAGCCGAATCAAACTGTTTCTTTAATACATTGCCTTTCTTTGGTACTTCGCCATCAAAATAAAACTCATAAATTGCCTGAGTCAAAGTATCTTTTTTACGAAGTAATTCTTTCTTCTGCTCTTTTAAGAAAAGAATCAAAATATCCGCAGCAGTAGCATCTTCTGTAATACTATCTGAAAATACGTCATCTGCTTCTTGACTTTCCATTTTTAATACTTCGAGAAAAATCTGATTGGTGCTTTCAAAATAAAGATAAAGACCACCTCGGCTAATCTCACAAGCTTCCACAATATCCTTCATGGTTACCTTTTTGAAGCCTTTTTCCATGAACACCTTTCGTGCAGTTTCTAATATGTATTTCTTCTTCTGTATCGACTTCTCGCCCATTTACGTACCCTCTCTATAAGTTTCTGCAATCGATAGGTTTGTCCCAATACTCGATAATCTCTTTCATCCTACGCAATACAAGATAAAAAATATTCTCCTGCATTGCTTCATTCCACAAAGTTCCCCTAGTCATTCCGCCTAATACATATTTGGATAAAATACCACGCAGATTATCCCAATCTTCAATGTTACACTTCTCGATTAACTGGCGCTCCTGCTCATGAGTAGTAATGCGATGACGTGTATATACATAACGATAATTACGATCCATCAGATTCGTCTTCTGCACTTCGCGAATAAAGTTCATCAAAGTTCCATCATATACAGGAAAGCTCAATGAATTCTGTGCCAATCCATCTCCCTGATAGGTGGTGCTCATGCTATTACCTGTAGTTTTCTCCAACCATGGTAAATAACGCAACAGTGGCATTACTGTCTGCTTATATTCTTCTACAAGCTGCTGTCTATATTCGTTCCCCTGTTCCATGGAATACCTCCTCCCAAAAACTGACACTTATGTATTTTTATTTTATCACATTTTTCTTAAAAGTACAGTAGAAAATTATATATAGTTTGTTGTATACTATAGATAACTAAAATTTTCAGAAAACAAAAGAAAGGTAGACACAAGAGGTAGATTATGGCAGGTATTGAATTAGAAAGAGGTAAAATTATCTACAAGTGCGATCAGCCAATGACTGCTCTCCACTTAATCTCCAAAGGAAAAGTACAGGTTTCCTATCCTGGCGGTAGCTATGTTTTGAACAAAGGTGATGTAATCGGTGTATGCGAATTAGACTATGAAGTCCATTTTTTAACCTACACCACCTTAGAAGAGACAACGTTATTAACCTATCCCTATGCAAATTTCTCCACCTTAGAGGATTTGCTAAAAAAACATCCAGATGTTGCACGACTATTTTTGTTATCTGCATTTCGACAATTAAACATCTTACAGGAAAGATGCGCCTTGTCCGAAACCAACTGCAGCCAGCTCTACCATGATTTAAACGAAGATATTAACTTATATAACATTTTATGCAATCGCTACAGACAAACTGTTCGTACTTTAAGCGGTACTAACGAGCTAAACGCTTACTTAAGTGAGGAATCAGCTGATTTATGGCTAAATAGCTACTATCAGGGACTCCAGCAGGTATTCATGAGCGAAGCTGCCAGAGCATTCGTTCAAGATGCTGCCGTGTCTATGGGATTTTTGCGTAAATGTAGTTTGGATTTCCGCAAAACTTATTCAAGTCTGGATGAACAATACCAATATGTACAGCAGGTTGCAACCTTCTATTTTAACGAATCAAGTAACGATTTATTTGATTTCTATACTTCTCTTTTATACAAAATGGGACAAGGAACTGCTGACACAGAAGAGGTATTAGGAACCATTCAGCGTATGATAAAGGCATTCCAAAACACATCGGATATGGACAAAGAGCTGTTGGAGAAGAGAATTGCCACCTTTAAAAGTAGCCTAGACAAGCTCTCTACTTCTTCAGAAGCAGAAGATACTCCAAAAGAGGAAGATGTGGCATTACCTACCGATTTAGTAGGTTCTCTAAATACCATTTTAGATTATGCTGGTCTGGACTTAGATTTGGCTGATGCATTCCGTCAGCATGTTACTGCTTATAAAGCAGTAGAGGACAAGGCTTCTACCGAGGATGATGTGAACCGTCTCAGACGTACACTTACAACAGAATTCTATAATCTGTATTCTGTAACCTTTGAACGCACTTTATCCTCTGGCACGATTCCAATGCCCGTTAAAATGTTCTTATATTTCGGTTATGTAGACGAAGAGCTGGCTGGTGCCAAGAATTGTGTTGCCATGTATAACATTGCAGAAAATATGCACGACCATACTTCTGCTGGCTTATACACCTTCTACGATTGGCTCATGGCAATCTATAAGGGCAAACGCGAGCCAAGCCGTAATGAATTCGATCAAGATTATTCAGATTACATACACAAACAAAAAGTCAGCGGCAATATTACTGACCAAGAATTACGCGAGTTAGAAAACAATGTAATGGGCAAGATTCGATTCGAGTTAGATAATCTCTTCCAGTCTGCCAACAAGATTACCAATGGACATATCACTACCTTCTGTCCACTATTTGCAGCAGATAATGTTATGAAGGATTTACGTTCCTGCTATGTAACCGTAGATCAGATTGGTAAAGCATTTGAAATGATTCGTAAGATTGACTACTCAGCATTCTATCGTGAAAGTCTAGATTACGACAACATTGACATCATGGGCAAAGAAATGATTCACTTGGAATTCCTTCCAGATGTTATCTTGATGCCAAACGTTGGTGTACGTGGTTCCATGTGGCAAGAATGTGAAGGCAAACGTCGTAATACCCCTGGTCGTATGTTCTTCTCTATTTTCCATATGGAAGACTTAACTACTTCCTTAATCCGTATGACTGGCGAATTCCGTTGGGAAATGTGTAAACGTGTTCAGGGTGGTCGTTGGAACGATGTATCAGAACCTTCTCTTACCAGTGAATACTTTGATTACATTCAGTTCTACCGCAAGAATCATGATTTAACATCTGAGGCAAAAGAACGTGTTCGTACCAGCTTACAGCATGCTAAGAATAGCTTCAAAGAGATGTTCGTTAGAGACTACATCCTTTGGGTAATGTTTGAAGGAAATGGTTCTCCACGATTGAACAAGGTAGCAAGAAAGATTTTGTTTACCTACTGCCCATTCCCAGCAGGCATCTGCGAGCAGCTACAGCAGAACCCACTTTATGGTGATTTATTGAATCCATATGCAGTGAAGAAAGCTCAAAAGCTTCACCACATAGATGTTCTTATGAAGAAATTGCGTAATAGCGGAACGAAGGTCCCTGAGACTTTGGAAAGAGAACGCGCCTTTATTCAAGGTGAGGTTTAATGGGTAATTTGCAGGTCATTTTTATCAGCTACGAATCTTGTCGAAAAAAAAATTAAATTTTTTTCAATTTAAGGTAGACAAATTACTTATTTTGAGTTATACTACAATTGTTCGACGGAAGTCGAATGTACTAATTAGTAGTATTTTCCGGAAATTCCCCTTTTACACGATGAAAGCACCCACTCCCATGGGTGCTTTTATCATTCCCAAATATTTATTGCAAAACCTTATTTTGATGTATAAAAGCGCACACTCATTTGCAAAAGTGTGCGCTTTTTCTTTTCTATCAATATTTTCCCTCAAAATCTGTGCCTGTCTCATTACTCATTTTCGTCACATAGTTCTCAGGATTTTCTTCCATCTTCTGCATGATATCCAACGCACTCAGAAGCAAACGTTCTTGCCGATAACGATTCATCTCCATTGGTCTATCTAAGAATGCTTTGAAATGATCCACCTGCCACACTAAAATATCTGCTAATGTATAACCAGCCACCTTATATCCACACCAAAACTGTCGATTATCATAATAATATGCCAATTCCTTTAGCAATCCTTCAGAGCGACTAATACGTTCCCATAGATCCGTAGCATACTCTTGTGTCTCACCTGCGCCTTCTGCTAATTTGCGCAGAAAATTCTCTAATGCCAACATCGCCTGTTGCAATTCTAAATTTTCCTCCCTCATCACAAGTTCCTCCTTACCCACATTTTATATTACATTTTTAGCATCAATAATCGCCTGCTCCAACACTTCTTCTACACTATTACAAGTAGCATCTGCTACCGCTTTTACATAATCTCTTGCAAAGCTCATGGCATATCCTACACCAACTTCCTGCAGCATACTAATATCGTTCTCGCTATCACCAAACGCCACTGCCTGTTCTAGCGCAAATCCCATTTTCTCAGAAAGAATCTTAAGCGCATTTCCTTTTCCACTTTCCTTTGGCATGCAATCCAACCAACCATTGCCACTCTCTACTACCAACAATCTGTCATCATACTTATCATGGAAATATTTTTCTGCTTCTGCAGGAATTCCTCCTGGGAAATAAATGGATACCTTTAGAATCTCTTCTTCTATTTGGGTAAAATTCTGGAGTATGGTTATCTCGTTTTGCACATCCTCTCTAAGCATACGTGCATATTCCATATCATTGGGTACAATATAACTAGTAGCCTCCCCACTAACCAAAAGCTCCGTTCCTCGCCACTTCTTCATAGTCTCAATTACATCCATTGCTAGTTCTCGCTGAATGGTACATTTATGTAATACTTTGCCCTGCCAAATTACCAATGCTCCGTTTTCCGCAATAAAACCAATTCTATCCGCAACAGGAGCTAATATCTTTTTCAAATTCGGATATTGTCTGCCGCTAGCTGCCACAAACGGAATTTCTTGCTCTAGCAACTGTTCCACCAACTGTATAAACTTTTCTGAAGGCGCAAACATTCCTGGGCGAATCAATGTACCATCAAAGTCACTGATTACTGTTTTAATCTCTTTTCCATTTATCTGTATTGCCATTTTTCTTCCCTTTCTATTGTTAAAATTCTATATTGTAAAAATTATTCAAAAAATTTTGAACTTTTACTTGCTAAATTAGTATACTCTGTGCTATAATAACCTTCGTTGGTGAGTTACACCGCTAAATACATAGGGGAATAGTACAGTGGTAGTGCGGCGGTCTCCAAAACCGTTAACGGGGGTTCGAGCCCCTCTTCCCCTGCTCTTGAGAATCGGATTTTAATCCGATTCTTTTTATTTTCGTCATTTTTCCATATAGTATTTTTCTTCCTTTTATGTATAATAAGAGCAAGAACAAAGTTCTTCTTCATCAAAGATGAGTCCTGTGACGGTTCTGACAGGACGGTAATATAAAAATTGACCGAGTGATGAAGTCTATTCAACGAGAGGTTTCAAACCTCTCGTTTTCATATTGCAAAGGAGGTATATTATTTGTCCGAATTTGACTTTCAAATCTTGCATCTAACAGACCAATTCTATGATGCATATCCTAATCCACCTTTTTCTGAAATTCTTCAAAAGCAACATAGAGCCTATCACTGCTTATTATTCCAATCCCATTATGACTACTACATATTTCATCAAAACAGCTTACATCTCCTGCACCCTTCTGAATTCAAACGTAGATATTCTTTCTCATCTCTGAAATATTTCCACAAAGAGTTATATATTAATGAAACATCTCATTCTAGCACATCAAAATGCTCTCCCTTAGCCCAAGGGCTTCCTACATCACATCTTCCGTGATGATATTGTCTAGAGAGTACTTCTCCATTTCCTTCTTCTACTTTAATTTTCATTCTGCTACCTTCGCTCATTGCATAGTTATCTAAGATAGCTACAATGTCATCAATATTCTTTTGTTCTTTGTTATCCATATCAGTCTCCTTTTGTGGTATACTCATTATACACAAAACGTACACTACACACATAATGTAGGCTCACATACAAAACACATACTATTTTTATCGAGGTAACACCATGTCTGATTATATTACCACCTACAGTGGCACACATTTTATCCCTACCGAACCAATTGCAGAGGATATTCATATCACAGACATCGCCCATTCTTTATCTCTCGTATGTAGAGGCAATGGGCATGTAACCCACTTTTTCTCCGTAGGGCAGCATTGCATTCATTGCGCCTTGGAGGCAGAGGCACGAGGTTACTCTACAAGGGTATGTCTTGCCTGTCTACTTCATGATGCCAGCGAATCCTATATGTCAGACGTACCTAGACCTTTTAAACCCTATTTAAAGGAATACAAAGTTTTGGAAGATCAATTATTAGCTGTCATCTATGAAAAATACTTAGGTTCTCCCCTCACATCTGAGGAGGAGTCTCTTGTCAAAAAAGTAGATGACAATATGCTATACTATGACTTATCCGTACTATTGCGAGAAACTCCCGATTATGAGGCTCCTGAGATGAAGAGTAACTTCAACTACGACCCGCGCGACTTCAAAGACGTGGAACAACAATATCTCGCTCTTTTCCATAAATATAGCAAAAAATAGCTCTTATGTCGATGCCCTTGTGCATACCCATAAACATAAGCACAAAGCAAATCCCCTGTATAACCAAGCATTGCTATCATTCTTACTTTGCTTTCTTATACAGGGGATATTTTTACTCAAATAAATATTGTACAGCATCTTGCAGGTTCTTCACGCCTACTACTTTTATCTTGCTACCTTTTCTACAATCAGCTGCACAAACCTCTGGCACTACACAAACCTCGAACCCAAGTTTCTCTGCTTCTGCTACACGTTGTTTCGCCATGCTAACCGCACGTACTTCACCACTTAAGCCCACTTCTCCAAATGCCACCATTTTAGGATTCAACACCTTATTACGGAAACTGGAGATAATCGCTAATACAATTCCCAAATCAATAGCAGGCTCATTTATCTTCATACCACCTGTAATATTTACATAGGCATCGCAGTTAGCCAATTGTAAGCCAGAACGCTTCTCTAATACTGCCATCAGCAGATTTACACGATTAAAGTCCGTACCAATAGTCTGGCGTCTAGGAATACCAAAATTACTATGACATACCAAAGCCTGAATCTCAATTAATAGCGGTCTAGTTCCTTCCATGGTGCATGCTACAATAGAGCCACTAGCCCCTTCCGGTCTACCGTTTAGCATATATTCCGAAGCATTTTTTACCTCTACCAATCCTTGCTCACGCATCTCAAACACACCAATCTCATTGGTAGAACCAAAACGGTTCTTCACACCTCGTAAAATGCGATAAGATGCATGTCTATCACCTTCAAAATACAACACTGTATCCACCATATGCTCTAGCACACGTGGTCCTGCAACCGTTCCTTCTTTGGTCACATGGCCAACAATAAAAATAGATACACCTAAGCCCTTAGCCAATTGCATCAAGATACCTGTTGATTCACGCACCTGAGATACGCTACCAGGGGCTGCCGATACATTGTCATTATACATAGTCTGAATAGAGTCTATCACAATTACTTCTGGCATCTGCTTACGAATTACATCCGCAATCATATCCAGGTTCGTCTCACAAAGCAAAAGCATATTATCAGTGAAAGTACCAATTCTGTCAGCTCGCATCTTAATCTGAATCTGGGATTCCTCACCAGAGATATACAGCACTTTATGCCCTGCTTCCGACAGATTACGGCACACCTGCAAAAGCAATGTAGATTTTCCTATTCCAGGGTCACCACCTACTAAAGATAGAGAACCTTGTACAATTCCACCACCCAGCACTCTATCCAACTCACCAATATTAGTGAGCAATTTATTTTCTTCCTTTATCGCTATCTGAGACAAAACGCAGGTTTCTGCCTTTGCGTTTGCTCTCGTCAAAGCCCCACCTGCGTTCTTAATCTCACTCTTATTCACTGTCTCTTCTACAAAAGTATTCCACTCTTTGCAGCCCGGGCATTGTCCCATCCATTTAGATGATTCATGGCCACAGTTCTGACAATAAAAAATCGTTGTTATTTTGCCTTTTGCCATTCTTTATACCTGTGCAATCTTAACTGTCACTTCTCCTACGGTAGCAAGTTCAACACTTAAGCTTAACTTTCCACCAAGGCCAGTCTTCATAGTTCCCATGGTATTGCCACCAACGAACACTTCATACTCTGTGTCATCACTTAAGCCAACAGTAATCTGTGCATCTTCATCTCCTTCTACGATGAATTCTACACCATTCTCGTTCTCCTGGAACTCTACCACACTGGTTCCTGGAACAGACTCATACAAGAAACTACCGTTTTTCTCTAATTTTGTAATTTCATTATAGGTTTTAACCTTTAGTAAATCACCTGCATGTTCAAAGTCCTCTACCTTTGCCTTAGAACTAAGCTTATGATTACCAAAGCTGATTGTTCCGTTATTTTCGCTACGAAGTAATTCTTCTACAACTGCCATCGTAATGTCCTCCTAATGTTTGTAGATTTAGTATAATATAAATCATACTCTTTTTCTACAAAATTTTTATTTATCTTTCACTGTAAAAATTACCTTGCCACCCTTAAATCCAGCGGTAACAAAATCTCCAGGAGCTACCTTTTTCATAAGGATTTCTTCTGCTAATGCATCTTCAATTACGGACTGAATTGCACGTTTCAATGGTCTAGCACCCATCTTATTATCGGAGTATTTCTCCACTAAATGCTCCTTCAATGCGGGAGTTATGCTTAGCTTAATATCCATCTGTTTCTCACATCTCTTGTTCAGGTTAGCAGATAACAGATTCACAATCTCTTTCATGTTATCCTTATTCAACTGGTGGAACACGATAATATCATCGATACGATTGATGAATTCTGGCTTGAAGCTCTTCTTCACTTCTTCCATTACACCGCTTTTCATCTTCTCATAATCTTTCTCTTCGCTCTTCTCCATTGCAAAACCTAAATTCTTAGGGTCTACAATTCTTTGAGCACCTGCATTAGATGTCATAATCAGAATCGTATTTTTAAAGCTTACTTTTCTACCCTTTGAATCGGTAATATGTCCATCATCCAACACCTGTAAAAGAATATTAAATACGTCAGGAT
>CAZHEM010000102.1:0-10120 GCA_964531725.1 uncultured Acetatifactor sp. | reverse complement strand
CTCTTTCAAACTTGGATGCTAAGTTACGTGTACAGATGCGTATCGAGATCGCTAAATTACATCAGAGACTTGGTACCACCATCATCTACGTTACACATGACCAGACCGAGGCTATGACACTTGGTACCAGAATCGTAGTTATGAAGGATGGTGTTATCCAGCAGGTTGATACTCCTCAGAACTTATATGAGAAACCACAGAACTTGTTCGTAGCAGGTTTCATGGGATCTCCTCAGATGAACTTCTTAGATGCAACCGTTAAAGTAAACGGTGATGTAGCTAGCTTAGAAGTAGCTGGTAAAGCTATTCCATTGCCTCCAGCAAAATCTAAGAAATTAATCGATGGTGGTTACGACGGAAAAGTTGTTACCATGGGTATCCGTCCAGAAGACGTATATGATTCAGAGATGTTCATCGAAAGCTCACCACAGAGCGTATTCGAGTCAACCATCAAAGTTTACGAGTTACTTGGTGCAGAAGTTTACTTATACTTCGATTTAGATGAGTTCCCTGTAACTGCTAGAGTAGATTCTCGTACAACTGCTAGACCTGGCGATGTTGTTAAATTCGCTCTTGATGTTGAGAAGATTCACGTATTCGACAAAGAGACCGAGCAGGTTATTACCAACTAATAAAACTTATGGGGTGCTGTTTACAGCACCCCTTTTATTTTGCTTTATGAAAATGATAATGGATTGTTTCTTGCACTTGAAGCAAGAAACATGTTATATTAATACATAGTTTATGAATGCACAAGCGAGATTAAAGTTCTGTGCATAGCGAGATTTTTTACCCTGCTATGAGAAGCTGTGTCGGTAGAATGGAGGATATATGATTTCAAGTCAGATAATACAGAATAGTATTGATGAACTTAAGAGTATTACTAAGATAGATTTAGGGGTATATGATTTAACCGGTATGACGGTGGCTAGTACCATGGATTCTACAGAGATTACTCATGATTTGATTAGCGGATTTGCCCATTCGCCAGCAGATAGTCAGGTAATTGGAGCACATCATCTGTTGAAAATATGGGATGAAGGGGAACTTCTCTACATATTAGTTGCTAGGGGCATGAGTGACGATGTGTATATGGTTGGTAAGATTGCAGTAAGTCAATTGCAGAATCTTATCATTGCTTATAAGGAACGTTTTGACCGCAATAATTTCTTCCAGAATCTATTATTGGATAATATGCTCTTGGTAGATATTTATAATAGAGCTAAGAAGTTGCATGTGGAAGTTAGTGTGCCTAGAGCGGTATTTATTATAGAGACCAAGCTTGAAAAGGATGGTATTGTTACTGAGTTATTGAAAGGAATGTTCTCTCCACAGGGTGGTGACTATATTACTGCGGTAGATGAGAGCAGCGTCATTCTTATTAAAGCTTTAGAGAATAAAAATGCGTCTGAAGAGATGGCAGAAGTAGCTGACACTATTGTCGGAATGATGAATGCGGAAGCTATGTTGAATGTTAAAGTGGCATATGGTACGGTAGTAAATGAATTGAAAGATGTATCAAAGTCATATAAAGAAGCGAAGATGGCTTTAGATGTAGGTAAGATATTCTATGCAGAGAAGAGTATTGTGGCCTATAGTGCCCTTGGAATTGGTCGTTTAATCTATCAGTTGCCAATCAATCTTTGCAGAATCTTTATTGAAGAAATCTTTGGTGATAATCTTCCATTGGATTTTGACGAAGAGACTTTAATGACTTTGAATAAGTTCTTCGAGAATAATTTGAATGTGTCAGAAACATCAAGACAGCTTTTTGTTCATCGTAATACCCTGGTATATCGTATTGAGAAGATTCAGAAGAGTACTGGTTTAGATTTGCGTAGTTTTGATGATGCGTTGACCTTTAAGATTGCCTTAATGGTAGTAAATTATATGAAATACCTAGATAATTTGGACAATTAAGAATAAACAGGGAGCACCTCTGAATATACTTTAAAGAAGTATATTTGGGGGTGTTTTTATGTTTTATGAGCGAAAAATAAAATATTTTGATTATATAGAAAATGGTGAGAAAATAAAAAATGTTGGCTTCATTAAAATAGAAGTACGAGATGCAGAGTGTAATATAGATATACAAATAAAAGGTGTGCCTATCAAGGATTCTATTGAGAGAGAAATTATATTGAATGGTTATGATAAGACAAGCTTACTTGGGGAGTTAACGCTACAAAATGGGGAAGGATGTATTCACGTACATAAATGCAATAGTATGGCTCTGGGGAGCAATATGATTGCATATACAGAATTGGAAAACATACAGATAACAGTGGATGGGAACCGAATCATTCGTTGCCTCTGGAGGCCAAGCAGTGCGAACCCCAACATGCAAGAGAAAAATATAGCAGACGGTAAGCTCCAGTTGGAAGATGGACCTTATGTGAAAGAGAATTGCCACAAGAAAGAGGAGCAAGTAGAAAGCGAGTTGGAGACAAAAGAGATATTTACAGAAGAAATTAAGCCAAGAATGCAAGGAATATTCCATTTCATAGATAAAATGAAAACAGAAGACAAAACAAAAATAGGAGATACATTAAAAGTAGAAGATAAGATGAAAGTAGGAGATATATTAAAATCGAAGGATGAAATCAATGTAGGAGACAAAACAGAAGACGAGAGAAAAGTAGAAAATATGCTTAGAGCAGAAGATGAAAACAAAGAAAAAGATAGACTGCACAAAAAGAATCAGGAAGTAACAACGGAAAATACGAATTTTCGAGAGGATAAATGGAGTCAGCTTGCCAATGTTTATCCTCGTATCTGCCCTTTTGAAGATGAAAGGGAATATTTGATGATCCAGCCTAGAGATTTTGTAATACTAGGGAGTAAGTCTTATTCGCTGGTAAACAATAGCTTTTTGCTACATGGATATTATAATTATAACCATCTTATTTTAGTGAAGAAGATGAGTCGAGGAGAAGATATTTATTATATAGGCGTACCAGGTAACTTTTATGATAGGGAGAAGCAGGTGGCAATTATGTTTGGATTTGAAAGCTTTGAATGTAAGGAAGCGCCAGCTGGGCATGGCGATTATGGCTACTATATGATAAGAGTTGACTTGTAGTGAATTGGACTAAAAAAGACAGAGAAAAGGTGTCGCAAATTACTAGGTAAACATCTAGTATAATGGAACACTATAATCCCTGCCCGTCAAATTCAGGAATAAAACTTTCGCTTGCAGCTTCGCCTTCCTGTATATACCCTTGTTCGATGCCAATTCTTTCACAGAAATTGAGCACTCGTTGGTATTCATCTGCACCCACTTTTTGATTTAAGATTGGATGTGTAGCAACCTGCGGTAGGGGCGTGTATTGATTCATAATGCTGACATAGATGTCATTTCCATATGTTTCATGTAAGTACCGTAGGATTTTCTTGGAATCTTTGGTCTGTTTAGGGAGAAGTAGGTGACGCACGATAACTCCACGCTTCATTAGTCCTGTAGAGGCATCTAGTACAGGAGAACCAACTTGCCGATACATCTCGGCAATTGCAGCGGTTGCCTTTTCAAAATAATTCGATGCATTGGAGAACTCTTTTGCTAAATCAGAGGAGTAATATTTTAAGTCTGGCAAATATATATCTACTAACCCGTCTAACAGACGCAGAGAAGATACTTCCTCGTAGCTGCTGGTATTATACACAATGGGAAGGGACAAGCCCTTTTCTTTGGCAAGTGCTAGGCTGTATGCAATCTGCGGTATATAATGGGACGGTGTTACAAGATTAATGTTGTTAGCACCTTTCATTTGTAATTCCACAAAAATATCTGCCAAGCGATCTAAGGAAATCTCTTTTCCTGCTGTTCCGATAGCAATATTGTGATTCTGACAAAAAATGCAACGCATATTGCAACCAGAGAAAAATACGGTTCCAGAACCAGATTCGCCACTAATGCATGGTTCTTCCCACATATGTAAAGAAGCTCTTGCAGCGCGTAATGCAGCAGGTTGACCACAATACCCTAACTGACCATTCACGCGATTGGCATGACAAGTGCGAGGACATAAGGTGCAGTCGGACATATATTTACTTATCTGTTCAAGGGATATGTTATTCTCTGAAAATCTCATTATGACCTCAATATTTTATAGAAATCGACGATCCTGATTACTTAGTATAACGAATAAATGCATATCGGTGCATATCTGGATGCAAAATAATAAAATGCATACATAAATACAAAGACCGCACATGCAAGATACAACTCCACCCGGCACCCTCACGGCACATGAAAGGTTCTACTTAGTGCTGCTTTGTTCCCAACCTGACACGGTTCGTAGATTCTCATTGCGTGAGACCGAATTTCAACATTGTAATCTTGCAATGTACGGCTTTTTTAGTTTATCGGTTTCTTTAGGATTTGTCAAGGAGTATATGGTCGCGCAAGTATAAGAAATCAAGTGCTTTCGGATGCTTAGTCAGTTTGCTGAGAAAAAGTTTACTTTTCCTCAGTAGATTGCTATATTATAAATATAGAATACTAAATAGGAGGATGATGCTATGAATAAAAATGCTTTTCGTCAACTATCGTATGGAGTATATGTTGTCACTACTTGGGATAACGGAAGAGGAACGGGATGTGTTGCTAACAGCGCAATGCAGATTACATCGGAGCCTGCGACTATAGCAGTGAGTATTAATCATGATAATTATACGAACCAGTGTATTCAGAATAATGGAAAGTTCGCTATTTCTATCTTGGGTGAACAGACAGCGCCTAGTGTGATTGGTACTTTTGGGTATAAGAGTGGTCGAGATAATAATAAATTCGATGAAGTTGAGCAGGTGGTAAAAGGATTCATGCCTGTTGTTGCAGACGCATGCGGTTATATAGTGTGCGAAGTAATTGATAAAATGGAGACCTCTTCGCACACTGTGTTCTTAGGAAAAGTGATAGATGCTGATGTGTTGAAGAATGATAAGCCTATGACATATGCATATTATCATGAGGTGATTAAAGGAAAAAGTCCTAAAAATGCACCTACATATCTGCCTGATTAGAAGCTTGCAACTTGCGAGCTTCTTTTTCACGTTTATTTCGTTCACGTAATTCTGTAAAGAACGTCTTTAGCATATCACTACATTCTTGCTCTAATACGCCACGGGACACATTAACCTGATGATTGAATTCTGGCATATCTAGAATATTCAATATGGAACCGGCGCATCCCGCCTTAGGATTCATACATCCCATAACAACCTCTGGAATACGAGCTTGCACAATAGCTCCCGCACACATTTGACAAGGCTCTAACGTAACATACAAAGTACATTCTTCTAATCGCCAATCACCTATTTTTTTGCTGGCCTTGTTAATTGCGGTAATCTCTGCATGTGCCAAAGTATTCTTATCTGTATTACGACGGTTATAGCCTCGCCCAATAATTTGTCCTTCATGAACAATTACACAGCCAATAGGTACTTCGCCTAATGCATATGCTTTGCGTGCCTGAGTTAGGGCTGCTTTCATATATTTTTCTTCAATACTTTTAATTTTCGCCATGGTAAACCTTTCTGAAAAAACGTTTTCCTATATTTCATTGACTTTTCATTAGCCACAATATACTATAAGTATAGGTAAGATTTCGTACTTCGTCAAATGGTATTGGGAGGTTGGACGAAGGCAAAATATAAACAGAGGAAAAGTGAAATGGTATCAATTAAGGAAGTAGCAAAACACGCAGGGGTTGCAATCTCTACTGTGTCTAAAGTATTGAATGGTTATCCAAATATCAGTGAAGAGACTAAGAATAAGGTTATGACAGCGATTAAGGAGTTAAATTATATTCCTAACTCCATTGCTTCCGCTTTATCTTCTAAGCAATTTGGTAGAGTTGCTTTAATTTTGGATCCTAAGAGACAGACACAAGCTATTGACCAGATTTTTATGCAATATCTGATGGGAGCTTTGGACAAGGCAAAAGAATTGAATATGGAAGTAGTAACCATATTCAACTCTATGATTGCAGGAATGACTAGCGATGAGATTACTAGATATTTTATGTCTCAGAGTATTTCCGGTATAATTATTTATGGTATGTCTAAAGATGACAAAGTACTACAACAGTTAATTCAACAACAGAATTTCTACTGCGTAGTAGTTGATGCGCCTATTATTAATGAGAAAACCACTTATGTGAGTATTGACCATGAACAGGCTCAGTATGATGTGGCGAAGAAGACCATAGAAGATGATAATTGCAAGCGAGTATTGTATATTGCCGGACGTAAAGATGGTTATGTTACTGAACAGCGTCTCAATGGAATGAAACGTTTAGTGCAGGATTTGGATTTGACCATGCTTGTGCGCCAAGGAGATTTCAGTGAGTTGACCGCTAGGAATATTGCCTTGAAATATGCGCAGAATAAGGATGTGGTGGTATGTGCTTCCGACCTTATGGCGATAGGTGCCATGAATGCTTTGATTGATATGGATATATTCCGCCCAGTATGTGGATTTGATGGTATTACCTTGATGGGATATGTGGGTAAACAGATGAATACAATTCTTCAGGATTTCTATGAAATCTCTAGCAGAGCATTAGAAGAGGTTAAACTACTCATGGATGGTGGAGAAGGACACCAAGTAATCTTGCCACATAAAATAGTAAAAATGTACTATAAAGATATTATTTGTTAAGTGGATTTGCACAAATATGAATTTTGGGACTTGCGGAAAACGTTTTCCTGTGTTATCGTGAGAATACAAAGGAACAAAAGAAAAATGATACAGCATTTAAAAGGAAAGAGTAAAGGAAACAATATTCTTTAGGCAGAAATGAGGTAAAATATGAATTTAGAGAAACAGTTAAAAGAAATCACAAGCCAGATGTATGGCAAGGATATTGCAGCTTGTAGCAATGCAGAGGTTTATAATGCAGTATTGCAGATGACCAAGGACATGATGGCAGCTACACCAGCAATTACAGGAGATAAGAAAGTATACTATATTTCAATGGAATTCTTGATTGGTAAATTGCTTTCCAATAACTTAATCAACCTTGGAATCTATGAGGATTTAAGCAAAGTATTAGAGGCAAATGGTAAAACACTAGCTGATATTGAAGAGGCAGAGCCAGAACCATCTTTGGGTAATGGTGGTTTGGGACGTTTGGCAGCTTGTTTCTTGGATTCTATTGCAAGCCTTGGACTTCCAGGAGACGGTATTGGTTTGAACTACCACTATGGTTTATTTAAACAAGTATTTGAGAACCATCTTCAGATGGCAGAGAAAAATGACTGGATTGAAAAGAATTCTTGGTTAACCAATACTGGCACTCGCTTTGAAGTATGTTTTGGTGATAAGAAAGTAGAATCTGTATTATATGATATTGATGTTGTTGGTTACGAAAATGGTGTTAACAAATTACACTTATTCGACATTGCATCTATTGATGAAAGCTTAGTGAAAAAAGGAATTACTTTTGATAAGACCGCAGTAGATAAGAACCTTACATTATTCTTATACCCAGATGATTCTGATGAAGCTGGTAACTTGTTGCGTATTTACCAGGAATACTTTATGGTATGTAATGGTGCGCAGCTTATTTTGAAAGAAATGAAAGAGAAAAATCAGGATCTTCACAAGATGAATGACTATGTAGCAATCCAGATTAATGATACCCATCCTACTATGGTTATCCCTGAGTTGATTCGTATTCTTACTACACAGGAAGGCTTTACCATGGATGAGGCAATTGACGTGGTAAGCAAGACTTGTGCATATACCAACCATACCATCCTTGCAGAAGCATTGGAAAAATGGCCACTTGCATACCTTGAGCAGGTGGTTCCACAGTTGGTTCCTATTATTAAGGAACTTTCTAAGCGTGTGGCAGCAAAATACAGCGATGAACGTGTGCAGATTATTGATAAAGATGACCGTGTACACATGGCTCATATTGACATTCATTATGGATACAGTGTTAACGGTGTAGCTGCAATTCATACTGATATTTTGAAGGAAAGTGAGTTGAACCACTTCTACAAGATTTACCCTGAGAAGTTCAACAACAAGACCAATGGTATTACTTTCCGTCGTTGGTTGCTATCTTGTAACAAAGAATTGGCTGCATTCCTTACCGAAACTATCGGTGCAGGTTATAAAAAGAATGCGGATGAATTAGAGAAACTTCTTACTAAGATGGATAACCAGCAGGTATTGGATACTATTTACGATATCAAAAAAGCAAATAAGACTAAATTGGCTGCATATATTAAGGAGAAGGAAGGCGTAACCTTGAACCCAGATTCTATCTTTGATATTCAGGTAAAGCGTCTCCACGAGTATAAGCGTCAGCAGATGAATGCTCTTTACATTATCCATAAGTATTTGGAGATTAAGAAGGGTAAAAAGCCTACTACTCCTTTGACCTTTATCTTTGGAGCAAAGGCTGCACCTGCATACATTATTGCACAGGATATTATTCATTTATTGCTTGTAATGTCTGAGATTATTAACAATGATCCAGAAGTAAGCCCATATATGAAGCTTGTTATGGTGGAGAACTATAACGTAAGCTATGCAGAGAAACTGATTCCTGCATGTGATGTTTCTGAGCAGATTTCTCTTGCTTCAAAAGAGGCTTCTGGTACTGGTAACATGAAATTTATGCTGAATGGTGCGGTTACTTTGGGTACTAGTGATGGTGCCAACGTAGAGATTCATGAACTTGTAGGAGATGACAATATCTATATCTTTGGTCAGGACAGTGACACTGTTATCGAGCATTATGCTAAGGCTGATTATGTGTCTAAGGATTACTACAAGAATAGCCCTGTTATCAAAGAAGCAGTGGACTTTATCGTAAGTAAAGAAGTTATGGCAGTTGGTCATAAAGAGAACCTTGAGCGTTTATACAATGAGCTTTTGAACAAAGACTGGTTCATGACCCTTCTTGATTTGGAAGATTACATTGCTGTAAAGGATAAAGTGTTTGCAGATTATGAAGATAAGCAGAAGTGGAAGAAGATGATGTTAGTAAATATTGCGAAGGCAGGATTCTTCTCAGCAGACCGTACTATCGCTGACTATAACCGCGATATTTGGAAATTAAAGTAATTTGTACAAAAATTATATGTGATTAAAACAACGGAGCAGTTGCGCAACTGCTCCGTTGTTCATTTTATACAAAAACAATGTTAAAAAATTGACTAATATTAATGAAAAGCATAATTTGATAAAAAATGTGCTTGAAAATCTTTCGTCAATGCGCTAATATAAACTCATCAATTGGAAACGTTACCGATAACGATACCGATACCGTTTCCGAAAACTTCCGTAAGGAAAGAAAATAAAAGAGAGGTATGAATTATGAAAAAGAAACTAGCAAGCGTATTATTATGCGCAAGCATGGTAGCATCCCTTTTAACTGGATGTGGTGCTACTGAAACAGAAGCTCCTGCTACAGAGAACAAGTCTACAGAAGCTACAGTATCTACTGAAGCAAAAGCAGATGACACAGCTAACGCAGCAGGTCAGGTTTACTACTTGAACTTCAAACCAGAAGTTGCAGAAGTATGGGAGTCATTAGCAGCTAAGTACACAGAAGAGACTGGCGTTCCTGTTAAGGTTGTAACCGCAGCAAGTGGTACATATGAGCAGACATTAATGTCTGAAATTGCTAACGCTGAAGCACCAACTCTTTTCCAGATTAATGGACCTATCGGTTATCAGAACTGGAAAGATTACTGTGCAGATTTAAAAGACACCGAGCTTTACAGCTGGTTACTTGACAAGTCTCTTGCAGTAACAGGCGAAGACGGTGGTGTGTATGGTATTCCATACGTAGTTGAGGGTTACGGTATTATTTATAACAACGCAATTATGGAAAAATATTTCGCATTAGATGGTGCAGCAGCAACTTCTATGGACGAAATCAACAACTTCGCAACATTAAAAGCAGTAGTTGAAGATATGCAGGCTAAGAAAGATCAGCTTGGTATCGAAGGTGTATTCGCTTCTACTTCACTTCTTCCAGGTGAAGATTGGAGATGGCAGACACATCTTGCTAACCTTCCTGTATATTATGAGTACGCAGACAAGAACATCACTGATACAGACAACTTAGAGTTTACTTACTCAGATAACTACAAGAAC
>CAZHEM010000101.1:0-10159 GCA_964531725.1 uncultured Acetatifactor sp. | reverse complement strand
CAGATCTTATTATTCAACTATTATTGCCAAAGAGGACGTTTCCATGAGTAATGTTGTTATCTTAACCAATCACACCATATATCCATATCACAAAGGGATTGCAGCAATGATTAACTCTACATTATCAGGTGCAAGCTACACTGTGCAGATTCTGGATGTCAACTGTACCCAGTACCCTCACCAATGCTTAGCCAAGCTTAATTCTATGGAGCCAGATATTCTCATTACTTTAGATTTGGCCGGCTTTCATTTTCGCACACAATCAGGCGAAAATTCCCTAAATATGCTCTACACCAAGAATTTGAATTTGGTATGGGGTAACCGCCCTGAATATGCCGATTATCTTAATAAAAAAGTTAGCCTTTCCATGCTGTTTTACGACGCAACAGGGAAAGACTATCAACTTCCAACATATTATCCTAATGTACTTTATTACAAAGCTTGTCTTGACTTTTTGATTACACAGGAATGTAATTCAGCATCTGCTAGTGCTCATTTTCTTACAATCTGGGAAGATTTTCTTTCAGAAGTGTTATTATAAAAAAGCAACTATTATTGCTATTATAACTGGGACAACTCAAGGTATACAGTGCCTCTCACCAGCTGTAACATATAGTCCATATCTAGAAGCTTTTTTATCGCTCTTGCATTGTAAATCCATTGTAAATCATTACTTTTTACTGCCTTTTTGGGTACTTTTTTAGCATTACATGTCACGCATCATTTCATCTCTAAGATTCTGGCAATGGTTAACATTTCCCGCAATTTCTCTTCATACCTGAAAAGTTCCTGTACCTTCTTAAATCCATTCTCCGCAATGCGCACTCTCTCTTCTTCATGTTCTAGATAATAAGCACATTTTTCAACTGCATCCTGTAGGCTAGTATACATAACCACTTCTTCACCATCCACAAAGTATTCTGCAATTTCTGGTTGGTAATTGGTAAGCAAGAATCCACCACAACCAAGAATATCCAATGCACGTAATGGAATTCCGGACTGAATGCACTTCAACGAAATATTTAAATTAATCTTACTAAGCTTAAATACCTTGGGCATTTCATCAAAATATCCTGCTGAGCCACGCCATTTCACTTTAGGCAATGTCTCATCAGTAGAAGGTCCGTATAGATACACTTGATACTGCTCACTTAAAATATCCAATAGCAACATTCTCTCAGTGTGGGTAATATGCTTTGCTACTGTTACAACAGTAGCTTCTCGATCAAGCTGTACTTCTGACTGCCCTAGTTTCTGGTATGTTCTATTCATACCATCTACCAGTTCGTCCGTAATCACATCATCCAGAATATAACCACCATATAGTCGTAACTGCGCTTCTACTATCGCTTCAAAATATCCCTTTTCGTAGTCAGACAATGGCATCAGTAACACAGGCAACATAGTCTCATAAAGTTGTCCCACCATAGATACCTCTGCACTATATTGTTCTCTGTCTGCTGCCGAAATCTTCACTTCCTGCAAGCGCTTAGTATTCACTGCTAATGGCATGTGGTATACGTTCTCATAACCCTTGTTCCAATACTTCTGGCATTCTGCTCTATCAAAGAAAAACACATAGTTAGTCTCATACCCCAGAGTGTCTTCCATATTTGGAATATTAATCGGGCTGTCATAGCTCCATGAGATATAGGATAAGTGTGCATTATGACAGATTTGTGCTACCACAGGATAGTAATTTACACTAAACACTGCATCATATGAATCCTGACGAAGCAATTCTTTTACTCTCTTTTCAAAGTACGCATCCTTCTCTATATCTTTTAATTTATAGACTATATTTTTATACTGGATTCCCATACCATCAAGTGCATTCATAATGTCTAATTGCGTATAGGTACCCATATCGTAAAGTAATAGCTTCACGTTATCCTCCATCCATTCTAAAGAGGAAGCTTCTTCAGAATCTCTTGTAATCTATTGGTATAATTGTGTTCGTTATGAACCTTGGTAAACCCATTCTGCGCAATGCGTCTTCGTTCTTCCTCATGTGTTAGATAATACTCTACCTTGCGCTCTAGCTCATCTAAATCATGATACACCTCTATCTCTGTACCAATCTCAAAGTATTCCTCTATCTCTGGCTGATAGTTGGTCAGGCAGAAACCGCCTGCTGCCATAATATCCCATACACGTTGAGGAATTCCACTTTCAATACTACGCGAGGTAATGTTAAGATTAATTTTACTGAGTTTGAACACCTTAGGCATCTCTTTCCAATAGTCCACCCAAGGCCTCATCTCCACCTTGGCGATATCTTCTGTAACCATACCATCTGAATACAATACCACGCCAAATCGTTGTGATAGCCTTTCAAGCATTGCCACTCGCTCTATTTCATTACATCTTCTAGCAATCTTAAGGCTTTCACACAGATAACGTTTATCCCACTCATAGGTATCCCATACACCTTCTGGTAACTTTGAGGCCAGTTGCTCAATTAGGGCATCTGAAGCTTTATCAAATAAGCGCTCCTCACCGTCCCATTTGCAGGCACTACTATTCACTAATTGTTCTGCTTCACTCAGCACTTCTTCTGTCGCACCTTCTAGCAATGTGGTCCACTTCTCTTGATTGTACAATCTTCCTACAAAGGCAACATCGCCACCGTATTTTTGTTCATCTCCCTCTGAGATAACAACATTAGAAAATATCTCAGACTCCGTAGCCAATGGTGCGTACATCAGATGTGCAATTCTCTTCTCCTTAGCCAATCGTTCATATTGCTTACGATCAAATACGCATACGTAATTAGTACTATTTCGAACCTCTCTTAGATACAACTCTGATAGCGGGGAGTCAAATACCCATGCTAAATATGGTATCCCTACCTCCGCGCACACTTTAGATACGCATGAGCTGAAATCATAGGTTACCACCATATCATACTTTGCTTTTGCAAGCTCCTTCTTTAGCGCAATTACATCATCCGATGTAGTCATATGTAAATCCACCTTCGTATCAGCCACTACCACTTGGTATCCAAGTCGAGATAAGCCTTGGGCAATCCCCAGCATCTCAATTTCTAGGCTACGAACAAACAGTATGATAGGGGTCCGTTTTACTTCTGGTTGCCTGTCATCTTGTTTCACAATTTCCATAATATCTTGCACACGTTGCCTCAAAGTATGTTGACTACGCACCTTTTCACAACCATTTTTCGCAATGCGTTCACGTTCCTCATCATGCGTTAAGTAATACTCTATTTTATTCAACAAATCTTGCTGATCTGTGTAGTAAACAAAATCCTCATCTGGTACAAAATACTCAAACATCTCTTATTGATAATTGGTAAGCAGAAAACCTCCACTTCCCATAATATCAAAAGCACGAAGAGGAATCCCTGTTTTGATACTGCGTAAAGTAATATTGAGATTAATCTTAGAATTCAAGAACACATAGGGCATCTGGTCATAATAGTCCACTTTTCCCTTGTTATGAACTCCTTTTCGTGTCCAATCACTATCATGCGTATACAAATCCACCGAATACTGTTGCCCAATACGCTCCAAAAGTGCCTGACGCTCCATAGATGTCACTTGTCTCGCTAACACATAATCCGCATAAATTGCCTCGGGAGAGAGCACAGTAGAAGCATTAGGATCTGTAGGATATGCTTTCTGCATTTCCTCTACTACTTCTGGCATCAATAATTCTTGCAAAAAATTATATCCTTGCACATGCATCTGTGCTTTCACAAGACCATCTAAATAGCCTCTTGCATAGCCGCCAATGTTTTGAAATTTATCGTAGATACGATGCTTTTTCTCAGAGTACAGAGAACCTACAAAGGAAATATCACTCGTATATTTTTTCTGATATTCTACCGTATTCTTCAAACTACCTAAGCGTTTTTCATTAATAGCCAATGGCATATAGTAGACTGTTGTAATCCCTGCACTATGAAGTTCCTCATACATGGCATAATCAAATAGAAATATGTAATTACAAGGATTCAGCACCGTATAAGAGTAGGCATGAATATGTGGGCTATCGTACACCCACGCCACATATTTTAATCCCAATTCTTTACAGCAATTAGAAGCATTGGGAAAATAGTTGAATGAAAAGAGGATATCTCCCCCCATTTCTTTCAACTTACTTTCCAATGCTTCTTTTAGTTGTCTCTCTGGCACATTTACTCCTTCAAAAGGAATCCTTATTACTTGATGCCCCATCTCCTGCAATACCACGAACATATCTTCATTACAGAAGCTATTCCACTCTAAGTATAGTATTTTCAAAACCCTTCTCCTAAGTCTTTATTTTCTCGCAAATACAATTCCTCTTCTTAATTCAGCCTCTAAATAAGCCTCTATGGTCCAGTCTGGACACATGTATCCGCTAGAGGTAGTGGTCTCACATCCTAGCTGTACAAAAAAATCTTTAAGCCACTCTTCATCCTCACGACAATGGTATGAACAGATTGCACAACGAACATCTTTTGCTTGTTGCAATATCTGTTTACCACCTAATAGCGCTGGTTTCTCATAGCCCTCTATATCCATTTTAATATAGTTGAGTTCTTTCCCTACAAATAATCCATCCAAAGATACACAATTACCATTCATTTTTTCATCTAAGAACGCATGAATAATTTCGACTTTTTCCTCTCCTGCAAAGGTATGTTCCAAAGCTTCTACCCATGACTTTTCCGCTTCAATAATGTAGATTTTGCTAGCCTTATTCAGCACATTCAGTGCAAAAATCCCCTCTGCACCACCAGCATCCACTACTACATCTCCCTCTTTTACATCATATCCAACCTTACTATAGCTATGAGGTGAATGTTCATCCTGTTCCGCAACTACAGTACGATAATACCCTTGAATCTTTTCTACGTTCCAGTCTCTTGGAAAGTACATGCGATGCCCATCATGGAGCACAAATGCCATTTGGCAAGTTTGATCTAGATACACTTCACAGGGCATACTTTCATATCCCTTCATGAAATCATAATTAATCAGTCGTATTGCACGTTCTTTTTCCACATAATCGATTATTTCCATTACTTCTGGATTATCCAACTCATCTTGATGGCAAAACATCCAATAAGTACCATTGGCTAGCTGCTGTATTGCCTTCGATATCATACTTACTCCTAAAAGTGCTGCATCTAGAAACAAAATAATTTTAGATACATCCGTCTCCGTATCTGTGATGCCTTCGCATAGATTGTCTAAATGCGTCAGCACCTCTTTATATTGCTTTTCCAAAAACGTATTGCGATGCAGTTCTATCTCATTGCGTACACATACTTTGATATCTGCCAGTGGCACCCTATTTGCTTCCAGTCTACCGCTTACCAATGCATCTTTTATCTGCTGTAATAGTTCCTCTGTTCTACTCATAATTACTCCTATCCCTAGCCTTCTCTCGCTTGCCCCAATTAATGCTTTATGCTAAGATGATAACATCAAATATGTAAAGGATGGTTCGCGCATGCATACTGCACAATTACTCACCAAACTTATGAATTCTATTTTAAATAATTCTGCAATTATGTCTTCTCTTCCTTTGGAAGACATACGACTTTGCGTACTAACTGAATTAAAAGAGCGTCGTGAACTTTATCCTACTGAGCAATTCCATTCTTTAGAACAAGATTTTTTGCAAATGATTGAATCCATAAATGAAGCCGCTATTTCAAAGCAGTTGGACACTCTTCTGCACTATATGGAAGAACTCATTGTAGCCCTTCAAACCCTTCCTGATAGCGAATATACCCAACAAAGACTCGCTCAAGCTCGTTTTCATGAAGCATGTCTTGCGCATTATCAGCAAGATACCATTGTTGTCCTAGGTGATTCCCATGTCAACTTTTTCAGTGGTAATGAATTACTTCATTTTGAGTCAATTGGACAAGATATCAACATCTGCCCTTCTAAAAATAATCTGCCCTTTACCGCTTTACATCTTGGGCCATGCCTTGCATACCAATGTAATAATTATGAATCCACTTCGCGATTTCGTTCCAAGGTAGATTATTTGACCAAGCATTTTATTAAGCCCAACGCTACAATCGTGTGCTGTCTTGGGGAGATTGATTTGCGCGTTCATGTATTCCACCAGACTCAAAAGCAACACAAGACTTATGAAGAGATTGTAGATAATATATTAAAACAATATATGACTTTCTTATGTTCGTTGAAAGCCAAAGGATATCAGGTATATTGCTGGGGCCCCATTGCAACCCAAAAGGATTCTTGTCCACTGGACCCTAATTTCCCTCGTGTCGGCTCAGAAACACTTCGCAATATGGCTACCGCCTATTTTAACCAGCAGCTTTCCGACCTTTGTGCACAGCAAGGCATTGGCTTTTTAAGCATTTTCCCACAAATAGCCACCACTGAACACGAGACTTTAGACCAATATTTATCCTCCGATAAATGCCATTTAAGTCAATCCGCTTTGCCCTTCGCCATAGAAGAATTCAAGAAAATCAATCATCCCACACTTCAATGTAGCCTTCGCTAAATTCTGCCTGCGCAATCTCTAAAATCTGTCTTGCAGACAGTTTCTGCTGGTATACTACATTATTAAAAATATTCTCGTGGTCTTCACGTACCGACTGATTCTTCTCAAAGGATATGGCGTCAAAATCCTTTGAGAGCCATACATAATCGCCATCTGTCATTTGTTCTGGATGAAAGAAACAAGCACCATATCGGAAGGAACGCCAATGGCGTAAGCGATATTCGGAAGGGCATCGCATAGAAACATAAGTACCATAGGTTTCAAATTCACTAAAACTATTAGAGCGTAACTTTTCCCTTCCTACTGCATGTATAATTTTCTGATAGAAAGTATTCCCTTTTAAATTCTCATTCTTCATAATATCCGAAATGAGCTGCTTCATAATCTGACAATTCATCAGCATATGCTCGGATATGAAGGACTTCTCAATGGTTTTATGCATACCCGGGAACAAACGCTCCATGGTCACAAAATAGTCCTCATGATATTCCTTTTTTAAATCTAGGTATGGAATATTTTCATCATTAAACATAGCAAATGCCTTGCATGGTACGGTATCGCCATCCCACACCAAATAATATTCGTCTTCGCAGATAGCACTATACTGCATTTTTAGGAACTGCTGATAATACCACCCTGTAACACCTCTAGCAAGTTCTGTAACTCCCAATGCTTCCATCATAGTCTGATGCACATCCGAAAAAGGGATAATGTCATCTTCGTTGACAAATCCCACTTTTTCGCCCATATGAAGTTGTTCTACCAGCGCTCCAACCTCTGCATTTCCCACAAAAATCACTTTTCTAGGTTGCATATTCTCAATGAGACGAGGATAATTTACTTGCAGCCTTTGAAAATCATTTGCTGTTGTTAGTATGATTGCATCATATTTGGGTTCCATATGCATCACCTATAGCTCCTTTTCCAATGTATCAACTAAATCTAGCAGTCTTTGCTTTTCGGTTTCTTCACCATAAAAACCTTCCCGCAGACACATTTTTACTTTTTCAATATATTCATCGGATGTCATATCTTGGCGATCTTTCATATATTCCGCATAATTTGCCAAAAAAATTTCTCGCTCTCCATCATATTTTTCCAAGTTAATTGCTCCACAATCATGAATGCACCACTGTTCCTTCTGACCAGGAACCACAACCTTGTACCCTGCTTTTAAGAACTCAAAACTTTGGGATACATCATAAAAATCCCATTTTTGAAACAAATCCTCTCTCCATGGTATATCATATTGAGTAGCCATCAACAGACCATCCACCGCTTCTACTTCCATATATCCCGTTTCAAATGGATGGAATAGCTTCACAGTTCCTTTTTCCACATATTCATGAAGCTTATATAAACCTCCAAAACGCACACCACTCCACATAGTTCCATTTTTAGCCATAAATGGAGTGCCCACCGTTCCTATCATTCCTATCTGTGCATCCTTATGAAAAAGTGTAAGCAAATCACTCAAGAAATGCTTATTCGTAATAAATACATCTTGATGCATATAAACTTTATATTTTGCATCAGATTTTTGCATACCCTCATTGCATCCTGCAGTCATAGACTTAGCACCGGTGATTCCTATCAACTCCACCTCATAACCATCAGGTATTATTAACTCACTGATGTATAGCTTACATTCTTCCATATAGAAATCATCATTGTAACATATAATAAAACTAATCTTTTTATCATTCATCTAACAATTCATCCCCAAAGCATTCTCTAATTCATTTATCAATCCCTGTATTTCCACTGACGGCTTCTCAATCATCCGTAAAGTCTCCAATGCTTCTTTCCATGCATTAAGTTCCATCATATAATCTGCCCTCTGCAGTAATAATTCATCCTGCTTCGGATAAAAGAACAATGCATATGTCAGCAATTGTATTGCCTCCAATACATTTACCTCTGCCATATATTTTGCTAGCAATAAATAGGTTTCTATTTTTTTATCCAAGTTAGCATGAATCACCCATGCTAAAAAGAAGCTAGATATGCTTTCTTTTTGTATTCTCTCCATACCTAGTCTACAAATTTCCTCTGACAATCCCTGTTCCATTCTCCATAGACTATGCTTTACCAATAAATATTTTCTTTCTGCCTCTTCTACCGTATTCACATCATCCAAAAGACATGCACACCTTAACTCTCGTTCACGCATCCAGCAATTCAGCATCTCTCGTAGGGTTCCCAATGCTGTATTTTTTCTAATAGCAGTAGCATATAATGGATTCTCAAATATCTCATATAATTTAAGGTAAGCTTCATCCGTATTTGTAGACAAATGTTCATTCGCTTTTCCAATCAACCAATTACGTTGTGTAGCAATATAAGACTCCTTACGTCCCTCTTCTTGCAATGTTACCAATTGCACAACTCTATCCATCTTCTCATGATAGTTATGCAATCTAAGTACTTTATCCTGTCCCTTACGCGCAATTTTTTCACGCTCTTCATCATGTGCAAGATAGTAATCTACCAATTCCTCGAGTTCCTGCATATTATGATATAGCACAATCTCTTCTCCCGGAACGAATAATTCTTCTAATTCCTCTTGATAGTTACTCATCATAAATCCACCAGCCGCCATCACATCAAATATTCTCTGAGAAACACCCTTTTCAATGCAATGCAAGGTAATATTCAAATTAATTTTATTACCTCTGTAGATATTACTTACTTCATAATCATATTTCGCACCTGGTAACACCTTTACCTTGTCACTAATCTGTTCTGTATCTTTATCAAATGTATATAATGCTACATCATGTTCTTCTGCTAGAGTATTCAAAATAGACACTCTCTCACGATTAGCTAATATTCTACTCAATACCGCAGCTTCATAAAAAAACTGCTCTGTTGCATAAGGATAATCATGCACTATCCTATGCTTATCTATATCTCCAAAGTAATTAACACATGCTTCCGTCATACTCTCATGCATGGAAGTCTGTGTATTCCACTTCAAAAAACACTGTTCAATACTTTGTTCTAGTTCCTCCTGAATCTTAATTGGTGCCTGTCTTATCAAATCCTCAATGTGTTTCTTACGATACAACTGCCCTACAAATCCAATTTCATTCTGATAAGCTACCTTTTCCCCACCTTTTTCTAATGCAATACGTACTTTATTTGCGTGAACGGCTAATGGTATATGATATACATTCGCCAACCCTATGTCACGCAATCGTTCTCTTTGTTTCTTATCGAATACAAATACATAGTTGCTAGGCAATAATGCATAGTGAGTATACAGTTCCATCTGGGGCGCATCATATACCCACGATATATATGGCACATCCACCTCAAAGCATGCTTGTGCAATCGTCTCTGCAAAATCATACGAAATAACCAACTGCGCTTTTGTATTTTCAATAGCATGCCTTACTAATTCACAAATTTCGTTATTGTATCCCTGTCCTGGCACGCCTAGAGCCGCTTTAAAAACGGAATAACCCAATTCGTCCAAAGCACGTGGTATATCAAGCAATCCTATTTCATTAGTCTGCACATATAGTATTTTGCATTGCTCACGTTTCATCTTCCCCATAACTCTTCTCTCACTCTTTATTGATTTCTTTTATAAAAAAGAGCCGGCTAAAAGCCGGCTCTTTTGGTAGTTGTTCTTAGAACCCTTACTGTAATAATG
>CAZHEM010000100.1:0-10202 GCA_964531725.1 uncultured Acetatifactor sp. | reverse complement strand
GAAGAAAAGTATATCTTACTGTCAACACATTGGTAAAGGAAAGTGAATTTCACCAAATATATGACTATCTTTTGCCTTATTACGAGGCGGGTCTAGATGGTGTTATCATTCAAGACATAGGCGTATTTAACTATATCAAAGAGCAATTTCCCAATATGGAATTGCATGTTAGTACTCAGATGACTCTTACCGATGTCTATGGTGCACAAATGTTGCGTGATATGGGTGCATGTCGAATTGTTCCTGCCAGAGAGCTTAGTTTGGATGAAATTAAACGTATTAAGTCAACCGGCTTAGAAATCGAATGTTTTATTCATGGAGCAATGTGCTATTGTTATTCTGGTCAGTGTTTATTTAGTAGTATATTAGGTGGTCGAAGTGGCAATCGAGGAAGATGTGCTCAGCCATGTCGTCTGCCATATAAGTCACAGGCGAATGAACAGATTAGTCAGGAATGTTATCCTTTAAGTCTGAAGGATATGTGTACCATTGAACATATTCCAGAACTAATTGAAGCTGGAATTGATTCTTTTAAGATTGAAGGCCGCATGAAAAAGCCAGAATATGCAGCAGGTGTTACAGCCATTTATCGTAAATATATAGATCAGTATTATGCTGGAAAGTTCCGTGGCGTTAGCCAGAAGGATTTGGATGCGTTGTCTCATTTGTATATTAGAAGTGAAAGACAGGATGGCTACTATTATAAACACAATGGTAGAGATATGGTTACTTTAACCAATCCTGCTTACAGTGGAAGTGATGATGAACAGTTAATTCAGATTCGTAACACTTATATTAACAACCAACATAAAATGCCTATTTCTATTTATGGGTATTTTCAGGCAAATGAGCCAGCCATGGTAACTTTGCAATACAATGACATTAGCATTACAGCTAATGGTAATATTGTTCAAGAAGCTCAAAAACAACCTATTACAAAGGAAAATGTACACAAACAGCTTACCAAGCTTGGTGATAGTGCCTTTGAAGCAGAACAAGTAGATATCTATCTAGGTGACAATGTTTTTTATCCTTTAAAGGCGATAAATGAATTAAGACGAGAAGCAGTGTCTCAGTTAGAAAATGCTATGATTGCAAGTCATGGTTTGTTAATCGATAGAGCTGTTGTAGAAAAAAATACATTACAACATAAAGCAGTAGATTTTTCTAGAAGAAAGCATTCTGAAATAACCCTATCAGTACAAAATTTAGAACAATTGGAAGCAATTGTTGACTACTATAGTTCTAATGTTTCTATTATGCCATTGACGCGTATATATGTTTCAGGAGACATAGTAGTAGGACAGAGAGACGCTGTCTGGAAGTTATGTGCTAATATTTCAGAAATGTGTGAATTGGTTATTTCGTTGCCACCAATTATAAGGAAGAGAGACGAGAACTATTTACAAACATTATATGATATACTAGCTCAAAATGAATTTTTTGATGGCGTAATGGTTCGTTCCTATGACGGAATGGGTTGGTTGCTTGCCAAGAATTATCAAGGCAAAATTTATGCAGATTTTGGTTTCTATATTTGGAATCAAAAAGCATTGCAATATTGGCAACACAAGCTTCATGGTTTTTGTATTCCTTTGGAACTTAAGACAAAGGAACAAATGGCACTTTCCGCTAGTGATATGGAATGTGAAAAGGTTGTATATGGTCGCATACCTATGATGATTACCGCCAATTGTGTAGCCCAAACAACTAGTGGATGCAAAAAAGGAACTGGAATTCATCAAGTAGAATTAATTGACCGTTATCAAAAACAATTTCCAGTAGTATTGAATTGTACTCACTGTATGAACACCATATACAATTCAGTACCATTATCTCTTCATAATGAATTAGATAGGATTAGTCAATATTTTATATGTCGTTTGGATTTCACAATAGAAGATAAAGCAGAAACATATGCTATTTTAGATTATTTTGTGAAGTGCATGAGCGGAGTAGAAGGTGTCAACTTACCTTACTACGAATATACTACTGGTCACGAAAAACGTGGGGTAGAATAAAGTATAGCGAAGGAAGCATAGAAAAATGCAAGAATATATCACCGAGTTATCGAAGTATTTTATTGTTATATGCATGGCGTTTTATACTTTGGATTGTTTTCTTTATTTAGGAATTAAAAATAAAGGAAAGCGCAAAGTTATTTGCATATGGCAGAATCTATTAATGTTTGCCTTACAAGCAATTTGTTTTTTGAATCTGGCAATTGTAAGTAAGGATATTGAATATGTATTTTTATATTTATTCATTCAAATTTTCCTTTTTGCAACCATTATGATGGTTACAATGATATATGAGAAAGCGAATCGATTATTGCTAAACAATATGTGTATGCTTTTAAGTATTGGATTATGTATGGTATCGAGATTATCTTTTAATAAAGCCATTAAGCAATACATTATTGTGATTATATCGTTAATTATTTCATTGTTCATTCCATTTTTACTTGGAAAGATACATTTTTTTAAGAAAATTACATGGTTATATGCAACTGTAGGATTATTAATGTTAAGCACTGTATTAGTAATGGGTGAGTTGACTCATGGCTCTAAGATTTCATTTTCCATAGGTGGATTGACTTTTCAGCCTTCTGAATTTGTAAAAATTATCTTCCTATTTTTCCTTGCAGGTGCATTATGGGAAAATGTTTCTTTTGCAAGAGTTGCAGTTACGGCAATTATTGCAGGGGCGCATGTAATAGTTCTTGTATTATCTAGAGATTTAGGAAGTGCGCTAATTTTCTTTATTGGTTTTGTGTTTGTTGTATTTATCGCAACTAAGAATTATTGGTATCTGTTATTGGGCGCGTTGGGTGGAAGTGCTGCGGCAATAGTTGCATATCAATTATTTGACCATGTAAAGACACGTGTGCTTGCTTGGCAAGATCCTTGGAGTTACATAGATAATCAAGGTTATCAGATTACCCAGTCACTTTTTGCAGTAGGTAGTGGTAGCTGGTTTGGAATGGGATTACTACAAGGTGATCCTACTGCAATTCCTTTTGTAGATGCCGATTTTATTTTCTCATCTATTTGTGAAGAATTTGGCGTTATATTTGGCATCTGTTTAATTTTAATTTGCATTAGCTGTTTTATATTGATAATGGATATAGCTGCTAGAATTCGTGATAGATTCTACCAGATTATTGTATATGGAATTGGAATTATGTATATTTTCCAAATTTTACTTACAATCGGTGGTGGCATCAAGTTTATTCCATTAACAGGTGTAACATTACCATTTATTAGTTATGGTGGCAGTTCTGTTATGACCACTATGATTATGTTCTTTATTATTCAAGGAATCTATATTAGATTGCAACAGGAAGGAGCAAAACATTTTGTCCGAAAAAGACCTCAGACACTCCACACAGGAGACTACACCGAATAAAGTAAAAATCAAGAAAACAGCTACCAACAATCGTGAGATTATGGTTAGCATGATTTTCTTTGTATTTATATTTGTTGGAATGATTGGATATTTAACCCACTTCGTAGCAACAAGTGAGCAAGAGATGATTAACAATAGTTATAATTCTCGTCAGGAAATGCTTCTTTCTGAGAATTATCGTGGAAGTATTCTCTCTAGAGATGGAGAAATCTTAGCAGAGACATTGCTAGATGAAGAACAGAACGAGACTCGTGTCTATCCTATGGGGAATCTATTTTCGCATATTGTAGGTTTCTCTACACAGGGGCGCATGGGTGTAGAAGCGTTGGCTAACTATTATTTAATTAATACCAATACATCTTTAAGCAACAAAGCTGCTAATGGAATTGCTGGAATAAAGAATCCAGGAGATGATGTATATACCACTTTGGATGTACAGATACAGGAAGTTGCCGACCATCAGCTAGACATTTATCGAGGAGCTATTGTTGTTACAGAAGTTAAAACAGGAAAAATATTAGCTTTAGTATCTCACCCTGATTTTGATCCAAATGAAATTGCTGATATTTGGGATACTTTAATTGAAGATAATTCAAGCTCTGTATTATTAAATCGTGCTACCCAAGGATTATATCCTCCTGGTTCCACTTTTAAGATTGTAACTTCACTTGAATATATCAGAGAAAATCCTAATAAATACCATAGTTATTCCTATACTTGTAATGGTTTTTATAAGCAAGGAGATAGTCGAATCAACTGTTACCATGGTGCTAATCATGGCAGTATTGATTTTACCACCTCCTTTGCCAAATCATGTAATTCGTCTTTTGCCAATATTGGAATGGGCTTAGACAAAGATGCCTTTGCACAGACTCTTGATGACTTGATGTTTGGAAAAGAACTTCCACTGACTTTAAGTTGTGCTACAAGTTCCGTACAAGTATCGGAGGATATGTCTGTAGATGATATGATGCAGACTGCAATTGGTCAAGGAAAGACACAGATTACACCAATTCACTTAAATATGATTACTTGTGCCATAGCTAATGATGGTGTGTTAATGAAACCTTATGTCATTGACCATGTTGAAAATGATGCAGGTAATGTTGTGAAAGAATTTCGTCCTAATAGCTACGGAAAGTTAATGAGTAGCACAGAAGCAGAAGCCTTAACAGAACTTATGACATCTGTAGTCGAAAAGGGTACTGCAACAAAATTAGATGGTTTATCTTATACAGCTGCAGGCAAGACAGGCTCGGCAGAATATAATAGCACCAAAGGCGATAGCCATGCATGGTTTACCGGATTCGCACCAGTGGAGGATCCAGAGGTAGCAGTAACAATCATTGTAGAAGGTGCAGGCTCTGGCGGTGATTATGCCGTTCCAATTGCTAGAAGGCTATTTGACGCATATTTCAACGAGAAATAATCAGCAAATAAGAATGTTGCACAATATCGAAACGAGGTTTTTAGTCATTGTTCACAATAATGATTTAAAACCTCGTTTTTAAATTGTATACATTGACAATATATGATATTGAGTGATAACATAACGGTGTTGCGCACGATTATGTAAGCGCTTACGAAAATTTTATGGAGGATAAAAAGTTATGAAAAAGAACTATTTTAAGTCATTGTTGGCTAGTGTATTAGCAACAGTGCTTGTTCTTACAAACTCACTTTGTGTACTAGCTGATACAAGTGTGTCTGATGGCAATGCAGGTATTTCAATCGCTTCTGTGTCAGATAACAATGCTGGAATTGCAACTGTATCTACTGGTGACGCAACAGAAACTAACGGTGAGTTAGTGTGGGATTTGTCAACCATCGGTACAATGGCGCAGACCACAACAGATTTCTCTATTGGTGCATTTAAAGTTATTGCCAATGGCGGAGTACAAATCGATGCAGTTTCAGATGTAGCTTCTGATTCCGGAAAATCATTTGAATATTGCCTTAATACAAAAGGATCTGGTAATACAGGAAAGAGAGCAGTAAGCTTTACTGTAGATTCTTCTGTAAAGCTTAACGTATGGGCAAGAAGTGGTGGCGATGGTGATAGATATCTTGCAGTAGTAAATAGTGCAGGAACTGAGGTTGCTACTATTACCGCAGTAGGTAAAGCAAACACAGTATTATCTGCAACTCCTATTGAATTGTCTGCTGATACCTATTATATCTACTCAAAAGGTAGTGGTATCAATATCTATGATATCGAAATTGAGACCAATCTTAATTTAGATTTAACCGATGTAGCAACAGGAGAATATACAACAAATGTTGCCGTAGGTGATTTTACTATTTTGGCAGAATCAGGTAAGCAAATTGCCATTGATTCTGTATCTGTAACTTCTGATAATGGTGAGGTTTATACCAAAGCACTGAATTTAAAGGGAAACGGTAACACTTCGCGTAGAGCGATTCAATTTACCCTTGCAGTAGCAGATGAGATTAATGTCTATGCATTAAGCGGAAGTGATTCTGCTGTTAGAACACTGAATGTAGTAGATGCAAATGGTACTTCTGTAGCTACTATTGATGCAGCTGTTAAGGGTGACTTTGTATCAGCTGCCACTGTTTCCTTAGAGGCAGGTACATATACCATTTATTCCAAGAGTGGCGGTATCAACATTTATGATATCGTAACCAAACCTGCAGATGTTGAGAAGACTCCTTGGGCTGATGTACCTACCCCATCTATTACCCATGTATCAACCGATGCAGAAGGTAATATCGTGGTAGAATTCGATGCATCTATCGACAAGAATCTTGGTGCCGAGAAAGTTACCGTTGTTATGTTAGAGAACGGTTTTGAATTCGCATCTAAAGAGGTGAAGAGCGTTTTACAGACATCTGTAAGCTTTACCCCAATCTGGAGTGGTGATTATACCTTTAAGGTAATCGCACATAGAAGTGGCGAAGCTGACAAGGTAAGCGCAGAATATGCTTATAATGGATATGTACTTCCTGTTAAAAAGCCTATCGTTGAGATGTCTCAAAACAGAGGTAATGGTGTAGTATATCTTGACTGGATTAATGTAGAAGCAGCTGATACATACAATGTATATTACAAATTAGACAGTGCTTCTGATTATACTACTTATGTAACAGATAGCGCAGATGCGCATGCTGAGATTACAGGTCTTACTGTTGATACTGTATACGATTTCAAGATTGAAGCTGTAAGAAACTCAGATAATTTTGTCGCAACATATGAATTTAGTGATTTCACTGTTACTTCCGAAGCAGAGCAGTTATGGTATTTTGCTACCGTAGGTTCTGCACAAGAGACACATGCCACTGTAACCGATGCTAGTGACAACGTTCTTCAGCAGGTTGACATGGCTACCAAAGATGAGACCGTAAATAAAGTCGGTATTACTCCTGCAACAGTAGATGTTGTTAATACAGACAATTCTGTTTCTTTTACCGCAACTGGAAATGGTAAGATTTCAGATGGCGAAGAAGGATTCCAGTATTTCTATACTATGATTGATCCTAATACTCAGAATTTTGAACTTACTGCAACCTTTGAATTAACAGAATTATATAGCGGTGAAACTGATAATCAGACTGGTTATGGTATCATTGCAACCGACATGCTTGGTTACAACTATTATGAAACTGATGGATTGTGGATTAAGCATAAACAGCTTAACTCTGTATCTACTATGGTATTTGGCAAAGCTCCTTTCTTCGGACAGCGTAATATCAGTGGTTATGTATCATCAGATACTACTAGCGTAGATGATGTAACTCGTGTTACAGAGCAGACTGGTTTCAAAAATACTTCTGCAACTTCTGTTGTAGATGGTTCAACTTATACCATTACACTCAAGAAGACCAATGACGCTTATGTATCTGTTTGCAATGGTGAAGAGATTTCTTATGCTGATCTTTCTATTTTAAGTAAACAGGAAGATGGTTCGGTATGTATTGGTGTATTTGCTTCTAGAAAAGCAGGTATCAAAGTTACAGACATCCAGTTCTCAACTTCTGAAAGTACTGGTGTAGTAGCAGTAGAAAAATCAGAAGCGATTACTCCTTCTGTAGCAATTGTTTCATCTGCAAACGTAGGTACCAATACTTATGAATTAATTTATCATCCAAACATTGCTGGTAAATTGACTGTAAAGGACAATGCAGGCAATGTAGTATACAATGAGAATATTGGAGCATTAGAAGTTGCTAAGGTAACCGTTCCTGTAACCTTAGGAAAAAATGCGATTACTTCAACTTTAGTTCCTGATAAGACTCAGAATCTTACAAGTTATAATACCATTACCAAGACTACAAATGTAGAATGTCAAACCTTACAACATGAGAACAATGTAATCTATGTTGGACCAGAAGGCTCTGCAGAAGGTAATGGTACTAAAGAGAATCCTTATGACCTTGCAACTGTTGTGAAATATGCAGTACCTGGTCAATACATCATTATGTTAAATGGTACCTATAACTGTGGTAACATTACCATTGGTAGAAGTGTATCAGGTACAGAAGAGAATCCTATTTGCTTAGTAGCCGAAAGTGTTAATGGCGTTGTACTTGACAGTTCAAGTCTTACCATTGTAGGTGACTACTGGCATGTATATGGTCTATATGTACTTCATGCAGGTAAGGCAGGTATTCAGATTTCTGGTAATAATAATATTGTAGAAATGTGTACCGTTGAAGGTGCTGGTAATACAGGTATTCAGATTAGTCGTTCTGGTAGCGTTGATAGAGAAGCTGGTTTAGAATATGAGTTATGGCCTACTAATAACTTAGTAAAGAACTGTACCTCTTTTGATAACTGTGATGCAGGACGTAATGATGCAGATGGTTTTGCAGCAAAGCTTACTTGTGGTGAAGGCAATGTATTCTACGGTTGTATCGCACATAACAACATTGATGATGGATGGGATTTATTTGCCAAAGCAATCTCTGGCGAAATCGGTGCAGTAACTATCGAGAACTCTATCGCTTATAACAATGGTTGGATGACTTATGAGGATACTAATGCATCAGGCTATGAATATGGTGAAGGTAATGGATTCAAACTTGGTGGTAACGATATGTACGGTGGACATAAGTTGATTAATTCGATTGCATTTGGTAATATCGGTAAAGGTATTACAAGCAACAGTTGCCCAGACTGTGAAGTATACAACAGTACTTCCTATGGTAATGCTGTTGGTGCAGATGCAGCATTTAACTTAAGTTTTGCCACCAAGACAAGTAATCACAAGAGATGGATTGTAGAGGGGCTTATTTCTTTAACCTCTCATACAACAACTGCAGACCAGATTCCATTCTCTTATATTACTGCTGATAACTATATTTTTGATGGTGCTACTTCACACAACAATGCAGGTGTAGAAGCAACCGACGCTTGGTTCAAGAACGTAGACGTATCTATCGTTCCTACCAGAAACGCAGATGGTACTATCAATATGCAGGGTCTCTTAGAGCCTACTGCTGATTGTGCAGCAGATGCAGGTGCAAGATTAGATACCACTAGTGCAAGAGCAAAATCAGTTGTTCCAGCATTGCCAGGTACTGAGGCACCAGAATTACCAGATGATGATACTTCAACTGATAATAATGATAAACCTTCTGTAAATCCAGAAGACAAACCTTCTGATACACCATCCATCAAAGATGATGTAGATACTGATGAAGAAAACGATGATGACAGTGATGACAATAATTCTTCATCAAACGAACCTCTTGATTGGAATAATGTTCAGTCAAGCGTAAATAACAAAGTAAACGAAGTAATTAATAGCAACGTAAAAGGTAATGCAAATGTAGACTTTGTTAATAAAGGTGAAACAAAAGTTCCTGTATCTGTTTTAAATAGCATTCAGGGCAAGAAAGTCACAGTTGCATTCCACAACGGTAGTGGAATTGCTTTAAGTATTAGCGGTGAAAACTTAAGAAAGAATAATCTTGCGAACTTAGATACTATTGATTTAACAGTTGATAGTAACACCAACAATATTCCAGAGCAAGTTGTTGCAAGTAAAGATGGCGTTGCAAAACAGCAGATGACTGTCAGAAATGCTGGTGTATTTAAAGTACATGTAAATATGCATATTGCTGCTGGTGAGCAGAATGCTGGTAAATATGCAAATCTTTACAGATACAACAGTGTTTCAGGCAAATTAGAATATTGTGGTTCCTTCCAGATTATTGCAAATGGTCAGTGTATGTTTGCACTCAGACAGGGTGGCAATTATTTATTAACTGTTACCGCTGTAAGACCACATGAAATGCTGAATGCTTCAACTGGTGATTATACTATTCAGTCTGGTGATACTCTTTCAGGCATTGCTTCACGCTATGGAATTCCTGCCATTGAATTATTCCGTAAGAATCCTCAGCTTAGCGATATGAATAGCATTATTGCTGGTCAGAAATTAAACATTAACTAAGTAAATTAATTAGTTACTCCAAATTAAGAGGCATAGAAAATTCTTCTATGTCTCTTTTTTTTGTTTTGTGCAGATATATTCTTTTAGCCATCTTCTTATAGAAGAAAATTTAGTTGCGCATATTGTCAATTTAGACTATACTATTTTTAAGTCAAATAATGACACACCAATCAGGAGGAATTGCAATGATAGAAGCAACTAGCTGTGGTGGTGTGGTAATATTTCGTGGTAAGATTTTGCTCTTGTACAAGAATTACAAGAATAAGTACGAAGGCTGGGTTTTGCCCAAAGGTACCGTAGAGCAGGGAGAGGATTTTAAGGATACCGCCCTGCGTGAGGTGTTGGAGGAATCCAGTGCGAAAGCAACCATTATTA
>CAZHEM010000099.1:0-10255 GCA_964531725.1 uncultured Acetatifactor sp. | reverse complement strand
TCAGACCTCTTGGGGTATGACTACTCGTCTCATCGGTGCAATCATTATGGTTCACGGTGACAACGAAGGTCTTGTAATGCCTCCTAAGGTAGCTCCTACACAAGTTTGCATTATTCCTATTCAGCAGAAAAAGGAAGGCGTTCTTGAGAAAGCTTACGAATTAAGAGATAAGTTGGCTAGCAACTTCCGTGTGAAGGTTGATGATACTGACAAGAGCCCAGGTTGGAAGTTCTCAGAAGCTGAGATGAGAGGTTATCCAATCCGTGTAGAAATCGGACCTAAGGATATCGAAGCTGGCAAATGTGTTATCTGCCGTAGAGATACCAGAGAGAAGATTGAGGTTGCTTTGGATGAATTAGAGACCAAGGTAGCAGAAGTTCTTGATACCATTCAGGTAGAGATGCTTGAGAGAGCAAGAGCTCATAGAGAAGAACATACTTATGTAGCTAAGAATATGGCTGAGTTTGAGCAGATTTTTAACGAGAAGTCAGGTTTTGTAAAGGCTATGTGGTGTGAAGATCAGGCTTGTGAAGACCAGATTAAAGAAAAATTAAGCGTAACCAGCCGTTGTATGCCATTTGAGCAGGAGCAGATTGCAGATACTTGTGTATGCTGTGGAAAGCCTGCTAAGAAGATGGTATACTGGGGTAGAGCATACTAGGAGGCGCCTATGATTCATAACACCTATCCTATTCAGGTAGAAGGCTCACAGTCTTATGCCCGTTTAATAACATATATTTATGAGTATTCTCCAGATATGGCTTACAATGTAAGACCTTTGATTCTCATCTGCCCAGGTGGTGGTTATACACGTACTTCTGATAGAGAATCGGAGTCCATGGCATTGCAGTTCGTAGCTATGGGTTACCATGCTGCAGTACTTCGTTATTCTTGCGCTCCTGCTAAGTATCCAACTGCTTTAACTGAGTTGGCTACCGCTATTAAGATGATTCGTGAAAATGCAAAGGAATGGAATGTGAATCCAGACAAGATTATTGTACAGGGATGTTCTGCGGGTGGACACTTGACAGCAAGCCTCGGTATGTTCTGGGATGAAGATTCTTTGGCAGAAAGAGTTGGCTTAACTGCTGACCAGCATGAGATGTTAAAGCCAAATGGTATGGTGCTTTGCTATCCAGTTATTACATCTGGTGAGTTCGCTCATAGGGGTTCTTTTGAGAACTTATTAGGTGACAAACAGGCAGAACTTAGCGAGAAGATGTCGTTGGAAAAGCAGGTAACTGCTAAGACTCCTAAGTCTTTCATCTGGCATACCTTTGAAGACCAGTCTGTACCAGTAGAGAATTCCCTTTTATTGGTAAGCGCATTCCGCAAAGCAGGTGTTCCAGTGGAATTCCATATGTATCCAAAGGGAGCACACGGCCTTGCATTGGCAAATCATTTGACTGAGACCAACGATGGTCGTGCTGTGCAGTTAGAGTGTACCTCATGGATTGGCCTTGCTAAGACTTGGTTAGAGAATTTAGAGTAATAGTTACCAGATGAACAAATAATATATTAGCAATATATAAGAAAAGGCGGATGCCTGCGAAAACAGCGCAGGCATCTGCCTTTTTATTTGAATTGTTATGGGGGAGAAATTTGATTACATTTTCGATATTCGGTTGGTGTCATTCCAACAAATTTTTTGAACTGACGCATAAAATGTAATTCATTCTCATAACCACAGAAATCGGCAAGTGCATGGATGCATATTTCACTTCCAGTTAAATAGTATTTTGCTAGCTCTAAGCGCGCCTTTATAATGTCCTGCTGACAAGAACAGGAAAAAAACTGCTTGTACAGATGTTGAAAATAGGACAAACTCAAACACAATGAAGATGCAAGTTCAGGTATGGTCCATGGCATAGCCGGATTATTGTATATTTGAGTTCGCAATTTTGCGAAGTCGTGGTAATATTTCTTTTCAATATTGGGAGCATTGTTTTTTGCTAATTCCTCTTGCAATGAATATAGAAAAATATGCATAAAGGAATCGGTAATTTCATTTTTATATGAAGAAGGGGAATGGTAGTTATCAGACATCAAGCGAACATATTCTGATAGCTTATGAAAATCATATGGATGCAAAATTGTGCACATAGGTAGGAGTAGAGTTTGGAAAAAACTCTGCTCTTTTTCGTCTAAATAGAAATGAATCCAATCATCATTATATCCAATTTTGTCACAACCATAATGAATATAGGTATTAGGAGGGAAGCAGATTATCGAGTTTGGTGGAATAATCTGCTTTTGATTGTCTAGCTCAATCCATGCTTCTTTCTTAATGAGCAGAATAAGATAGTCCGGTAGACCTACTTTATGTTCGATATCACATGGTTTGGGATGATGGGAATCGTGACCACAGCTTGTAACAAATATCATCAGGCTACTCCTTTCAAAAAAGCAGAATGTGTCAGTTGATAGCATTGTAAGATATTGTATGGTATTTGTCAATTAAGTACTATTATCGTGTAAAAATCATATTCGAAGAAAAAGATAGTAGCAGAATGTATAAAATGTTGAGCAGAAAAGGAGAGTAATTGATGCTAATAGATATAAGAGAATATGGAGCTGTGGGTGATGAACAAAGAATAAACACAGATTCCATTCAAAGGGCCATTAATGTATGTCATGAAGTAGGTGGCGGAACAGTAGTTATAGAAGAAGGTACTTACCTGTCAGGAACTTTGTTTCTTAAAAGTAATGTAACTTTGCGAATAGAAGGAAACGCTGTATTAAAAGCGAGTCCGGATATCAATGATTATAGCGCCAATACACATCACAATAGGTATCGTAATGAGAAAGCACTGGATAGATGTTTTATCTATGCAGAGGATCAGGACAATATAGGCATTATAGGGACTGGAAGAATAGAAGGTAATTCTGAAGCATTTCCAAATGAAGCAAGTATATATAGGCCTATGATGTTGCGTTTTTTACGATGCACCAATATTCGCATTGAGAATGTTAGACTGCATAATGCAGCAGCATGGACGACAGCGTTTTTGGATTCCAGCTATATATGGATAACAGGGGTACATATTCTGAATGATAAAAGATACAACGGGGATGGGTTGGATTTTGATGGATGTGCACATGTATTTGTGAATGGCTGTAGCATTACAGGAACCGATGACAATTTGTGTCTACAATCCAGTAGTAAAAAGTACCCTGTAAAAGATATTCACATTACGAATTGTGAATTTTCGTCATTGTGTGCGGCAATCAGAATTGGATTAAAATCCATTGGTGATATAAAAAATGTGGTAATCAGCAACTGCACAATGGAAAAGGTACGCAGAGAAGGTATAAAGATTGAATGTACGGAAGGTGGGACAATCGCAGATATTACAATTGACAATATTGCAATGAAAGATGTGCGTAGACCTATTTTTATCATATTAAATAATCGATTTAAAACAGATGATTATGGAAGCTCTATTGAATTAGAAGAGATGCCTGAGATTGGCACAATGGAAAACATTGTGATTAGTAACGTTATCGCTACGGATTCGGAAGAGATGAAGAATATCCATTATCGATTCCAAAATGACATTATGGGAGAACCTAAATTCAATGGAATTCGTATCGACGCGGAAGAGAATCATCCTATTCGAGGCATCACATTGCAGAACGTAAAATACCAAAGCATTGGTGGTGTGAAGCTGTCGGAGATTCCAAGGGAGTACCCTAAGGTTGAAGACCAGCTACTTCATCCAGAAAAGGATACCTCTGAGAACTATTACCCAACATGGAGTAGGGCAGCCTTTATGGATATTAGAAATGTACAGGGGCTTTATTTGGCAAACATACAATTGGCAGCCATGGAGAAAGACGAGCGTTGTCCATATTTTATTGAGAACTGCAAGATATTAAAACAGGAAATATATGAGGAAGAATAAACGGAGGATTAGTTATGAAAGAATACATGGAATATCAGATGTGGGCAAAGGAAACATTGGTAAAAGTAAGAGAAAAAATGGAATGGGTATGCGAAAAAAATAAAGAAAAGATTCCATATACGACAGATGCCTTTGGAAACTACGATAATCGTGCAGATGAAGAGAAGAAATGGAATCTGGATGATGGATTAAACTGGTGGACCAATGGTTTTTGGGGTGGTATCATGTGGCTTTTGTATCAGGATACAAAGGATGATAAATATGTACAGATTGCAAGAAGCTCTATGAAAAAAATGGAAGAATGTTTTGAGCAATATTATGGATTGCACCATGATGTGGGATTTATGTTCCAGCCAACAGCAGTAGCTGATTACCGCATTACAGGCAATGAAGATGCAAGGCGTGTTGCGATGCATGCTGCAAATCTTTTGGCTGGAAGATTTAATCCAGTAGGTAAATTTATTCGTGCATGGAATGAAGTAGGAGATAGTGATACAAGAGGTTGGGCGATTATAGACTGTATGTTCAATATTTCCTTACTGTATTGGGCATCAAAGGAGACGGAAGACCCAAGATTTCGTCAAATTGCGATGATGCATGCAGATACTGTTATGGAAAATTTTATACGTCCAGATGGCTCAGTATGCCACATCGTTGAGTTCAATCCAGAGACAGGAGAGAGAGTAAGAGACTATGCAGGACAGGGATATGCAGAAGGATCTTCCTGGACCAGAGGACAGGGTTGGGCGCTTTATGGATTTGTGAACAGTTATACCAATACAGGTAAACGTGAATATTTGAATACTGCAAAAAGAGTTGCACATTACTGTATGGCAAATTTACCAGAAGATGGCGTTATTCCAGTGGATTTCAGACAGCCAAAGGGAGTGGAATGGGAGGATTCCTGTGGAGCTTGTGTAATTGCAGGTGGTCTGTTGGAACTTGCAAAATATGTTACTGGAAGTGAAAAGGATGTGTATATCCGTGCGGCGGTAAAAATATTAAAAGCAATTGCTGATACCAGAGCTGATTGGAGTAGAGAGTGTGATGCGATTGTACAGAATTGTACAGGGGCATACCACGACAGTCGTCATCATTTCACAATGGTATATGCAGATTATTACTTTATTGAAGCATTATACAAATTAGAGGAAAAGGGAATTCTCATTTGGTAAGTGTATAGAGATGTGATAAAGAAGGAAAAGATATGAGAATTGGAATAGATATTGGTGGAATGTCCATCAAAATTGGAATTGTAAATCAAAACAATAACATAATAGCTAGAAAAGTGATTTCCACAAATTCAGGTAAAGAGACGCAAGAGCAAGCGATAGAGAGAATAATACAGAGTGTGTGCCAGTTAGCACAAGAGAATTGTGTTGATATACATAAGTGTGATTGCGTAGGCGTGGCATGCCCCGGAACGGTAGATATTCATAGTGGTTATGTGGCATATTCCAACAACCTTGCATGGGAGAATTTAGCCTTGAAGGAAATGCTGGAACAACATATAAAGGCACCGATAGCAATTGCAAATGATGCAGATGCTGCTGCTTTGGGAGAAGTGAGATGTGGAGCTGCAAAGGATAAGAAAAATGTGATTCTATTAACGCTTGGAACTGGAGTTGGTGGAGGCGTTGTAATAGATGGGCAAATATTTACTGGTGCTTTAAGAGGTGGTTGCGAATTGGGGCATATGGTCATTCAGAAAAATGGTCAGCAATGTACTTGCGGAAGAAGAGGATGCTTAGAGCAGTATGCATCGGCAAGTGCACTAATGAACGCAGCGAGAAAAGCGGCAAAGCAGAATAGAGCTTCTGTGCTTGGAGAAATGTGTAGTTACAACTATCAGAATTTAACAGGTAAAGATATCTTTGAAGCAGCAAGATGTAGAGATGCGGTTGCACAGGCTGTTGTGGAGAAGTATGAGGAGAACTTAAGTATAGGTATTGCCAATTTAGTTAATATCTTTAGACCAGAGATTGTAATACTGGGAGGCGGAATAGCGGCGCAGGGTGAGAACCTGACTAGACCAATACAAAGCAAAGTGGATTCTTTGTGCTTTGGTGGAAAACATGGAGAGATTCCTCGGATTGTGACTTCGGTCTTGGGGAACGATGCAGGAATTATAGGAGCGGCATATTTGTGTTAAGAATACGGTATAAGAAAGAGGAAGAAGATGTCAGTTTTAGAGAAGATTATTTTTTTGAGTCCAGTATGTACGCATAATATTTGGGGTGGCGACAGATTGTGGGATGAGTTCCACTATTTTGTACCAGACAGACATACGGGAGAATGTTGGGGAATATCTGCGAACCCTAGTGGAGAAGGCATTGTGAAGAATGGAAAATATAGGGGGATGAGATTGTCAGAATTGTGGACGCAGCATCCAGAGCTATTTGGGAATATTGAAGGAGATCGTTTTCCTCTTCTTACCAAAATTATAGATGCACGTGAGAATTTGAGTATTCAGGTTCACCCGGACGATGAATACGCGCGTGAGCATGAAAATGGTTCTTTGGGAAAAACAGAATGTTGGTATATTTTAGACTGTCCAGAGAATGCAAAACTTGTTGTAGGACATAATGCAAAGACAAAGGCCGAATTGCAAGAAATGATATGGCAAAAAAAATGGGATGAACTGATTCGTGAAATCCCAGTTAAAAAAGGGGATTTCATTCAAATTGACCCTGGAACAGTGCATGCCATAGAAGGTGGTTTCTTAATATTAGAGACACAACAAAATAGTGACATAACCTATAGAGTATATGATTACGATCGTTTGTCGAATGGACAGCCAAGAGAATTACATATTGAAAAAAGCATTGATGTTATACAAGTACCTGCCAAATCCACAGAAGAAAGCATACAGTCCACAAATGGTTTAGCACTAAACAAGCTGAATCTTTTGTATAGCGGACAATATTACAGTGTTTTCAAAATGCGTGTTGAGGGATATGCAGAATTCGAGCAGGAGTATCCATTTTTGCAAATCTCTATTTGCGAAGGCAGAGGTTATGTAAATGGCATTCCAGTGGAGCGTGGTGAACATTTGATTCTACCATGTGAATTTGGAAAGGTAATGCTAGAAGGTGATTTAATGTTAATTGCTTCGACAATAGGAATTAACGTGTAGTTTTCAGATATAAGGAGGAACGAAGATGCAACAGATTGCAAAAGGAATCTGGAAGATGGTGCTAGGCGAACCAGAACGATTTACGCCAGAGTATTTTAGACAATTTCCAATGAAGACAGAAGAAATAGAAAAGATTCCTATTTCGAAAGGCTGCCAATGGAAAGAGAATGCGGTTGAATGGAAAAAAACAAAAAGAGGAGTTACTGTTACCATTCCAATGGTGACAGATGAAGATATTTATGGTTTTGGTCTTCAATTGCAAAGCTTTAATCAGGCGGGACGTAGAAGATATATGAAAGTCAATTCTGATCCTGTTGCAGATACGGGGGAAAGTCATGCGCCAGTTCCATTCTATATTTCTTCGGCGGGTTATGGAATCCTGGTAAATACATTTCGCTATGCAACCTTTCTGATGGGAACCAATACAGATAGAGGAATGTCTAGCGGTATGACGGCTGAAAATGAGGAACATGAAGAGTTCTCAGAGGCGGCACTTTATGCTCTAAAGCGTGCAAAAGAAGAACGCAAAGTGATTATTGATATTCCAGCTGTAGATGGTGTTGAAATCTACCTTTTTGAAGGAGATTTCATGGAAGTAGTAAGACGTTACAACCTATTTTCTGGTGGTGGCTGTGTACCTCCTATGTGGGGCTTGGGAATGTGGTATCGCGTATATGGTGGTAGCAATGAACAAGATGTGGAGTACTTGGCAGAGCAATTTAGAGAAGAGCAATTGCCAATGGATGTGCTGGGATTGGAACCTGGTTGGCATTCACATAGTTACTCTTGTACCTATAAATGGTCCAACCTATTTCCAAATCATGATGAGCTAATAGTCAATATGGCAAAAATAGGATATAAATTGAATCTTTGGGAACATGTGTATGTATATCCAAAAGCTCCATTTTATAACGAATTGTATCCATATAGTGGAGACTATGAGGTGTGGAATGGATTAGTACCTGATTTTGCGACTACAGAAGCTTGTGACATTTTCAAAGAGTATCACAATAATACCTTTGTAAAAAAGGGTATTGCGGGATTCAAATTGGATGAATGCGATAATTCCGATTTCAATCCATCTAACTGGGCATTTCCTGATTCTACGGAGTTCCCTTCTGGAATGGATGGAGAGCAGATGCATTCCGCAATCGGTACATTGTATCAAAATCTGATTTATAGAATATATCGTGAGGAAAACAAAAGAACCTATTCGCAAGTACGTTCATCGGGGGCTCTTGCGGCACCATTGCCTTTTGTGCTTTATTCGGATCTATATAATCATAAGCAGTTCATTCGAGGTGTGGTTAATTCGGGTTTCTCAGGATTATTATGGTGTCCAGAAGTACGCGATTGTGCCAATGGTGATGATTTGTTAAGACGATTGCAGACAGTTGTGTTTTCATCACATGCATTAATTAATAGCTGGAGAATTCCAAGCCCGCCTTGGAAGCAGACAGATATTCAGAAAAATTTGGCGGGAGAGCCTATGGAAACTGCAACATATTATACGGAAGAATGCCGCAAATTGTTCCGATTGCGTATGCAGCTTTTGCCCTATTTGTATAGTGCTTTTGTAGAGTATAAAAATACTGGAAAACCGCCAATAAGAGCATTGGTAATGGATTATCCAGAAGATCTGAATGCTCGTATGATAGATGATGAGTACCTATTTGGGGAGAGTATGCTTGTGTGCCCTTTGACATATGAGGAAGGAACAACGAGAAAAGTATATCTTCCAAAAGGGAACTGGTATGATTTCTTCACGGGTGAACAGATAGAAGGCGGACGAGAACTAGAGCTTCATGTGGAATACAATCAAATTCCTGTGTTTGTAAAGGAAGGGGCAATTATACCATTGGCAACGCCTGTTGACTGTGTGACGAAGAATACTACTTTTGAGATGGACATTAAAGTATTTGGTGATGCAGATGGCGAATTCTATCTATATGAAGACGATTTTGATTCCTTTGTTTATGAGAAGGAACAGAATGTTATAAAAATAGAAAAGCATCCGGGGACAGAACTGACAATCAGTAAAAATGGTATGGAAACAAGCCGCTATATTTTTAAATAAGAAATGTATGAGGTTAGGTGGAAAACAAATATGTGCAATTTTTGTATTAAAATTTTGAATAAAAATATGGAGACTCTTGCAGTTAATAAAGGGGTTAATGAAGTAAATCTGGTATACACAGGCGAGTATAGAGAAGGTGACACAATTGTCATAGAGGTAGAAGAAGGATCTCATTATGTATGGCTTCAGTTGGATGATGCACTAGGAAAAAGCCTCGTGTTCATTACTGGTAATGTGACATATCAAATCCCATTTGCGGAGCGAAGAATTAACCTGTCGCCTAAGGTATTTTCAGGACAAAAACATTTGCTTTCCGTAAAATGTGCAAAAGATTTTGAAGTTGCGGCATATCGTAATATGGCTATTAATGTGAACGATCAACATAATATGGCCAATTTATTTCCACATGCGGTGGCAAATGTTGAGACCAGAGGCGAGTCGGTATTTGCAGCACAAAATGCTATTGATGGGGTAACGGTAAGTAATGCGCATGGAGAATGGCCATATGAATCATGGGGGATTAACAGACAGGAAGATGCCAAACTTAGAATCTATTTTGGCAGAGAGATTATGGTAGACAGAATCCATGTATATTTGAGATGTGATTTCCCGCATGATAATTGGTGGGAGCAAGTAACGTTTTTGTATTCAGATGGTAGCAGGATGGAATGTGATTTAGAGAAAAAAGAAGGCGCACAAGAAATCCTATTTGATGAGAAAAAAGTAAGTTGGATAGAAATGCGTGAAATGAAGAAATCAGAGGAAGCATCACCATTTCCAGCATTAGCTCAGATTGAGGTGTACGGAAGGGAAGCGTAGGCTAAGTAAAATGTAACTATTCAATATAATTGGTTTGAATAGTTACATTTTTTAATGAAAACAAAGCTTGTTAAGTTTCAAAATTGTTAGTTATATGATGGTGCTTTAAAATAAATATTAAGAAAGGATGTGTGATTATATTATGCAAAAAATAGATGAAGAAAGACTATTTTATGACATTATGAGTGAATGGGAAGTTTCTGTTCACGGAACGAATTGGAAATTTAAATATCCAGTAGAGGGTGATTTTTATCCATATGGATTTGAGCAAAGACATTCAGGAACAGTAGACTTGATGGATTTTGCGGGAATATATAT
>CAZHEM010000098.1:0-10323 GCA_964531725.1 uncultured Acetatifactor sp. | reverse complement strand
GCCATGAAGAGAAAGCAGTTTGTGAAGGGGATTGAGCAGATTGCGCAGGAAGGTGCTATCCAGATTTTCCAAGAGTTTAATACTGGTATGGAAGAGATTATTGTGGGTGTAGTAGGTGTACTCCAGTTTGATGTATTAAAATATCGCCTTGAAAATGAGTATAATGTGGAGATTCGTCTGGAAAACTTACCATATGAACACATTCGTTGGATTGAAAATAAGGAAGAAGTAGACTTGGCTAAATTAGTAGGTACTTCTGATATGAAGAAGGTTAAGGATATGAAGGGGAATCCTTTGTTACTCTTTGTAAATTCATGGAGTGTTGGTATGACCTTAGACCGTAATCCGGGACTTGTGTTAACAGAGTTTGGTCGCAATTAGTCATTAATACAGAAGCGGAGGGAGGCATGTGTTGATGAAGACTAGGGCAACAAAAGGGAAAGTCCTGTTTGTGCTATTATGCATAATGGGAATGCTTAGCGCATGTGCGAGTCAAGAGATTTTACAAGAGGCACCTGTAACTTTTCAGTTAGATGGAGAGGAATTGTTAGAAAAGACAATTGATGATTTTTTATCTGAAAAGGATTCAGAAGGTCTAGGAGAAGACAACGTGGATGAGCTACAGGATGAGTCTTTTTTGATGTCAGAGATTTATCCATATGCTTTTCAAAGCTTAGATGAAAAAGAGCAAGCATGGTATAAAGATATCGAACAGTGTTTAGGGAAAATGTCAGAAGGCGTTACTCTGGATAAGACTGCATTGCGAGAGGGCTTGACAGAGGAAGATATTAATCTGATTTTTCAATGTGTATTAATGGATCATCCAGAACTGTTTTATGTAGAAGGGTATACTTACACTTTGTATACCAGGGGCAATGCTACGGTATCTATAGAATTTGCAGGAACATACAATGTGGATGTAGATACTGCGAAAGAAAAGAAACGCCAGATAGAAAGTGCGGCAGAGGAGATATTGTTACAAGTGGCTAATTTGGAAAATGATTATGATAAGATGAAAGCCATTTATGAGACAATTATTTTTAATACGGATTATGAGGTAGGTGCCGCAGATAATCAGAATATTTATTCGGTATTTGTGAATGGTCGTTCCGTGTGTCAAGGATATGCAAAAGCAACCCAGTATCTGTGTAATATGGCTGGAATAGAGTGTACATTGGTAATGGGAACTGTGGATGATGGCATGGGACATGCTTGGAATTTGGTGAATTTGGATGATAATTTTTACTATGTAGATACTACATGGGGAGATGTCTCTTACGATATGACAGAGGGGCAGTCGCAGGATGTTTATACACCAGAGATTAATTATGATTATCTGTGCATTACAACTCGTAAGCTATCTGTTACACATACCATTGATACTCAGATACCAGTGCCAGAGTGTATCTCCCTGGATAATAATTATTATGTAAGAGAAAATGCATATTTTACAGAGTATAATAGGGAACAAATGGCAACTGTGTTTCAGCGAATGTATGAACAGGGTAAACGTGATGTGACCATTATGTGTTCAGATGTTAATTGTTACGAGATGGTAGAAAGACAATTGCTAGATGAGCAGGAAATCTTTAATTATTTGGCGGGACATGAAAGCGTAGGATTTAGCTTAAGCCCAGACCAATTGTCCATGACATTTTGGATGACAAATGAGTAGCGATTATGTTATACTATGATTAGTTTAAGTATATTTATTCAGGAGGATGACTTGAATGGAAAAAGTAATAGATAATAATACAGTAGTTCTTAAGAATGATGATAATATTGGTGAAGTGCAGATTGCTGATGATGTAGTGGCAATGATTGCATCTTTGGCAACTACAGAAGTTGAGGGCGTTAGTGCTATGGCTGGTAATATTACCAATGAGCTTATGAGCAAGGTTGGTATGAAGAGCCTTACAAAAGGTGTAAAGGTAGAAATGGCTGATGGCGAAGTGTCTGTTGATTTAGCAGTGACTATGGAATTTGGTTATAATATTCCAGCTACTTGCCAGACTGTACAGAGTAAAGTAAAGACTGCTATTGAGAATATGACAGGTCTTACTTGTACCAATGTAAATATTCGCATCGCTGGTGTGAAAGTAAAATAGCAAAGGATAGTAATATGGGAAGACGTGAACAGAGAGAACAGATTTTTCAGCTCCTTTTCCGTGTGGAATTCAATTCACTTGAGGATATGCCAGAGCAAGTAAGATTGTTCTTGGAAGATAATGAGGTAGTAGTGTTAGAAAAAGATGCTACTTATATTTCAGAAAAATACGACAAGATTCAGGGAAAATTAGAAGAGATTGATAAGCTTATAGATGAGAAAGCTGATGGATGGGACCATACTCGTATGGGTAAGGTTGAGGTAACAGTCCTTCGTTTGGCTATTTATGAGATTCTTTTTGATGAAGAGATTCCAGACAGTGTAGCGATTAATGAGGCAGTGGAGCTTGCTAAGAAGTATGGTCAAGATGCTGCGGGCGGTTTTGTAAACGCTATTTTAGCTAAATTTGTAAAGCAGGGTGATTAATATACGTAACGTTTATACCGTTGGACAATTGAACTCTTATATAAAAAATATGTTCACGCAGGATTATCTTTTGCAGTCGTTGTTCGTCAAAGGCGAAGTTAGCAACTGCAAATATCATTCCTCTGGACATATTTATTTTACGTTGAAGGACTCTAAGGGTACCATGAGCTGTGTCATGTTCGCAGGGAACCGTTCGGGCCTTTCTTTTCGTTTGACAGAAGGACAGCAGGTAATTGTAGCTGGTTGTGTGGATGTGTATGAGCGTGATGGGAAATATCAGCTTTATGCGAAGCAGATAATCCTAGATGGCGCAGGACTTTTGTATGAGAAGTATGAACAGTTAAAACGTGAGTTAGAGGAATTGGGGATGTTTTCTAAGGAATATAAACGTCCTATTCCAAAATATATTAAGACTTTGGGTGTTGTAACGGCGGATACCGGTGCGGCAGTTCGAGATATTATTCAGATTGCTACCAGACGTAATCCCTATGTACAGATTATTCTATATCCTGCTATTGTGCAGGGGGAAGCTGCAGCTGAGAGTATTGTACGCGGAATACGTGCGTTAGAGCAACAACAAGTAGATGTGATGATTGTAGGCAGGGGTGGTGGCTCTATTGAAGACCTTTGGGCATTCAATGAGCGTGCGGTAGCGCAAGCGGTGTTTGATTGTTCCATTCCTATTATTTCAGCGGTAGGACATGAGACTGATACCACGATTATTGATTATGTATCAGATATGAGAGCACCAACGCCATCTGCGGCAGCGGAATTAGCTGTTGCGGACGTGAGAGATATTTTTGATGACTTGAACAATTACGCACATACAATGAATCGAATGATGCAGCGACGTGTTCAAAGAGAACGTGAAAAAGTAGCTCACATGGGGGTGCGTCTTCGTTATTTGGACCCTTCCAATCGCATTCGTGAGAAAAAGGTATATAGTAGCCAGTTAGAAGACCGACTACATGCGAGAATGAGAACAATCCTAGATAAAAAGCATCATGAATTAGCGTTGTATATTGAGAAGATAGAAGGACTTTCTCCATTGAAGAAGTTGAATAGTGGCTTTTCATATGTGGAAGGTAGTAGTGGGAAAAATATTCGCAGTATTGCTGATGTGAAGGTAGGAGAGACGGTGCATATTAGAATGGTAGACGGCACCATTGATGCAACGGTAACGCAACTTCATGATGGAAAGAAAGGATAGCATATGGCTAAAAAGGAAGAAAAAGAAGAAAAGCAGTTTACTTTAGAGGAGAATTTCGCCAGATTAGAAGCTACTTTGGCGCAATTAGAAGCAGATGACATTTCGTTAGAAGAAGCCTTTGCTGCATATAGTCAAGGTTGTGCCATTTTGAAAGAATGTAACGAACAGATTGACGTGGTAGAGAAAAAGGTATTAAAGCTTACCTCAGAAGGAACATTAGAAGAATTGTAAGTAACGATAGTGGGAGCGTGTGGCAGTTCTTGATGGAGGAAAAAATGAGTGAAATAGAATTTCAGACGCAGTTAGCAAATGAAACAAAAGAGATTGAAGAGATTATAAAGAAATATCTGCCAGAAGAGACCGGTTATCAGAAGACGGTCATTGAAGCAATGAATTACAGTATGCTTGCAGGTGGTAAGCGTCTAAGACCAATGCTTATGAGAGAGACCTATCGCATGTTAGGAGGCAGAGGCACTGAAATAGAATGTTTCATGGCAGCAATAGAAATGATACATACTTATTCTTTGGTGCATGATGATTTACCTGCTATGGATAATGATGAATATCGTAGAGGTCGTAAGACTACACATATTGTATATGGTGAAGGAATGGGAATTCTTGCAGGTGATGGCTTGCTTAATTTTGCTTTTGAGACCGCAATGAAGAGTTTTGATATGGTATCTGAGAATTCCTACAAGTTGTTGGCTTGTACCAAGGCAATGCAGGTTCTAGGAAAAAAGGCTGGAATCTATGGTATGATTGGTGGACAGACTGCAGATATCGAAGCTGAGGAAAAGGATGATGTTTTAACTGGAGAACAGTTACTATTTATACATGAGCATAAAACTGCTGCGCTAATTCAAGCGTCTATGATGATTGGGGCTATCTTAGCTGGAGCAAGTGATGCACAGGTGGATGCAATTGAAAAATGTGCATATAATATAGGTATCGCGTTTCAGATTCAGGATGATATCTTGGATGTAATAGGTGATAGCGCAGAACTTGGTAAAACAGTTGGCAGTGATGCCAATAATAATAAACAGACTTATGTAACAATATACGGACTAGACAAATCGAAAGATGATGTAGCTGCTCTTTCCAAGGAAGCAGTAGCAATTCTAAATGGTTTCGATGGAGAACATGCTTTTTTAGAGCAGTTAATACTTACTTTAATCCATCGACGCAAATAGAGGAATAAACATGTTATTAGAGAAGATAGAACGTGCAAATGATATTAAGAAAATAAAAAGAGAAGACTATTCTGCATTAGCTCAGGAAATCAGGGAATTTTTGATTAATAAAATCAGTGTAACAGGTGGTCATCTAGGATCAAATTTAGGGGCGGTAGAACTTACCATGGCCCTTCATTTAGCATTGGACATGCCAGAGGATAAGATTATTTGGGATGTAGGACATCAGTCGTATACTCATAAGATTTTATCAGGACGTAAAGAAGGATTTGATGGATTGCGTCAATTCCATGGCATGAGTGGTTTCCCTAAGAGAAAAGAAAGTGATTTTGACGCTTTTGATACAGGGCATAGTTCGACCTCTATTTCTGCAGGATTAGGATTGGTTAAAGCAAGAGATATAAAAGGTGATAGGAATACCATTGTATCTGTTATCGGTGATGGTTCCTTAACCGGTGGTATGGCTTATGAAGCATTGAATAATGCAGCTAAGCTGGAGACGAATTTTATTATCATTTTAAATGACAATAATATGTCTATTTCAGAGAATGTAGGTGGTGTATCGAAGTATCTGAATAATATTCGTACGGCAACCCCTTATTTGGATTTAAAAGAAGGCATTTACAATGCTCTTAGTGCAACTAAGAATGGAAATGGTATTGTAAACAGAATTCGCCGTGCCAAGAGTAGCTTTAAACAATTAGTGATTCCTGGAATGCTTTTTGAAGATATGGGAGTTACGTATCTTGGACCAGTAGACGGACATGATATTGAAGGCTTGGTACGTGTATTGCAGGAAGCAAAGCGCGTGAAAGGTGCAGTTATGATTCATGTGCTTACCCAGAAGGGTAAGGGATATGCTCCAGCGGAGAGACATCCTGCAAGATTCCATGGAGCGGAGCCATTTAATATTGAGACAGGTATTCCTTCTAAGCCAAGAACCGTAGCAAATTATACCGATATTTTCTCAACCGTAATGTGCAAATTAGGACAGAGAGATGAGCGTATTGTGGCAATTACCGCAGCTATGCCTGATGGTACGGGCTTGAAACGTTTCCACAATATGTATCCAGATAGATTTTTTGATGTAGGTATTGCAGAAGAACATGCGGTTACCTTTGCGGCAGGACTTGCGGCTGGTGGAGTTACGTATCTTGGACCAGTAGACGGACATGATATTGAAGGCTTGGTACGTGTATTGCAGGAAGCAAAGCGCGTGAAAGGTGCAGTTATGATTCATGTGCTTACCCAGAAGGGTAAGGGATATGCTCCAGCGGAGAGACATCCTGCAAGATTCCATGGAGCGGAGCCATTTAATATTGAGACAGGTATTCCTTCTAAGCCAAGAACCGTAGCAAATTATACCGATATTTTCTCAACCGTAATGTGCAAATTAGGACAGAGAGATGAGCGTATTGTGGCAATTACCGCAGCTATGCCTGATGGTACGGGCTTGAAACGTTTCCACAATATGTATCCAGATAGATTTTTTGATGTAGGTATTGCAGAAGAACATGCGGTTACCTTTGCGGCAGGACTTGCGGCTGGTGGCTTGAAGCCAATTGTTGCAGTGTATTCTTCTTTCCTGCAGAGAGCATATGATCAGATTTTACATGATGTGTGTATTCAGAATCTTCCAGTTATCTTTGCAATTGATAGAGCTGGTTTGGTAGGTAGTGATGGAGAGACTCATCAGGGTATCTTTGATTTTACTTATTTGTCAGGTATTCCGAATATGCATGTGTGTGCACCTAAGAATAAATGGGAACTTTCTGATATGATGAAGTTCGCGGTGAACTTTGATGCACCAATAGCTATCCGCTATCCAAGAGGGGAAGCATATGCAGGATTAGAAGAGCATAGAGCACCGATTGAGTTAGGCAAGGCGGAATGGCTATATAAGGAAGAAGAGATTGCGTTATTTGCAGTTGGTAGCATGGTAAAAAGTGCAGAAGTAGTACGTGATATTTTAAAGGAAAAGGGATATCATGTTAGTTTAATTAATGCTCGTTTTGTGAAGCCGATTGATGAACAGGCAGTAATTGACGCTTGTGCCAACCATAAATTAATCGTGACCATGGAAGAAAATGTAGCTTGCGGTGGATATGGTGAAAAGGTGCTTGCTTGTATGAAGAGTAATCATTTGGATAATGAATATCTTAATATCAGCATTCCAGATGCTTATGTAGAGCATGGTAATGTTGAACTTCTCAAGCAAGAGATTGGGATTGATTCCAACACTGTTGTAGAGCGTATTGAAAAGATAATGAAAGCATAAGATAAAGACTTTGAGAAAACTTTCATTCATTGGAGACGGTATATGAAAGAACGTTTGGATGTTATATTAGTGAATCAGGGATATGCCCCTTCTAGAGAGAAGGCAAAAGCAATTATTATGTCTGGTAATGTCTATGTAAATGGGCAGAAGGAGGACAAGGCTGGTACTTCTTTTGATGAGAGCAAGATTCAACTGGAAGTAAGAGGTAGCACCCTGAAATATGTAAGCCGTGGCGGATTGAAGCTAGAGAAAGCCATGGAAAAATGGCAGTTTGATTTAGAGAATTGCGTGTGTATGGATATTGGTTCTTCTACCGGAGGATTTACGGACTGTATGCTTCAAAACGGAGCTAGCAAGGTGTATTCCGTAGATGTAGGGCATGGACAGTTGGCGTGGAAACTTCGTAATGATGAGCGAGTGGTATGTATGGAGCAGACCAATTTCCGATATATGGTTAGGGATGATATACAGGATGATTTGGATTTTGCCAGTGTGGATGTGTCCTTTATTTCTTTGACGAAGATATTGATTCCAGCTCGTAATCTTTTAAAATGTGGTGGACAGATGGTATGTCTCATTAAGCCACAGTTTGAGGCGGGAAGAGATAAAGTAGGTAAGAATGGTGTAGTAAGAGAGCCTGAGATACACGAAGAAGTCATTCATAAGATTATTGATTTTGCAGATAGTATTGGCTTTAGCGTATTGCACTTGGAATATTCGCCCATTAAGGGACCAGAGGGCAATATTGAATATTTGGTGCACATTTGTAAGCAGGAAGAGCCATCAGAAGAGATTAAGTCGCTTACGGAACATGATGCAGAAGAACGTTTGAAGACTATTATTGAAGAGGGAACAGGTCTTTCTCATTCGCCTGAATGGGAGCAGATAATTGCTGAGACTGTTGGTAATTCCCACAACCTTTAAAGGGGAAAATGGATGAAACATTTTTTGATTTATTCCAATACACATAAAGATAAAGAGTTGTCGACCACGAATCGTATCCGTGATTATCTGACTATGAAGGGGCAGAAAGTGTCCATTCTTCTTAAAGAAGAGGACTGGAAGAAAAAAGGAGCCCAGGATGTGGAAGATAGAACGGATATTCCACCTGATGTAGATTGTATGATTGTACTTGGTGGGGATGGTACGGTATTGCAGGCTGCCAGAGATACCAAGAAGTTACATATTCCGATTATTGGTGTTAATCTGGGGACATTAGGTTATATGACAGAGATTGAATTGTCTAATCTAGAAGAATCTTTGGATAGGCTGATAGAAGGTGATTATCAGCAAGAAAATCGTATGATGTTGAATGGTAAGGTCTTCTATAAAGATGGTAAAACAGATGAAGGCTGGGCGTTGAACGACATTGTAATATCTAGAAGTGGCTCTTTACAGATTATTCAATTTAATATCTATGTAAATGGTCAGTTCTTAAATGATTACAATGCGGATGGTATGATTGTGACTACAGCAACAGGATCAACAGGATATAATCTATCGGCGGGAGGGCCATTAGTGGAACCGAAGGCAGAGTTGATTATGTTGACCCCAATTTGTCCACATACCTTGAATCAGAGAAGTATTATCCTATCGCCTCAGGATGTTATCGAAATAGAGATTCCCAAAGGACGTACAGGAAAGCGTCAGACTGTGGAGGCGAATTTTGACGGAAGTCACGTATTGAAATTAAGTACGGGGGATCGTATTCGTATTGTGAAATCGGAGAAAATCACTGAATTTATACAATTGAATCAAGTTAGCTTCTTAGAGGTATTACATAAAAAGATGAGGGAGAACTAATAAACAAATAGAAAGGTGTGGGGCATAATGAAAAAAGTAAGACACAAAACAATCGTGGAGCTTATTCAAAAGCATGATGTAGAGACACAGGAAGAGTTGGCTAATTACCTGAAAGATGCAGGATTTGCAGTAACACAGGCTACTGTTTCCAGAGATATTAGAGAACTGAAGCTTACAAAAGTTCCAACAGGAAATGGTAAACAGAAATATATTATTTTGCGTCAGGATGATAGCCATATGGGGGATAAATACATTCGTGTATTACGAGATGGATTTACTTCAATGGATATGGCGCAGAATATTCTTGTAGTTAAGACTGTATCAGGTATGGCAATGGCAGTAGCTGCTGCTTTGGATGCTTTGAAATTCCCTGAGATTGTAGGTTGTATTGCAGGTGACGACACCATTATGGTTGCAGTAAGAACTGTGGAAGAGACACAGGTGTTGATGGACAAGATCCATGGAATGATAGAGAAGTAATTTGAATGATCAATATCTCAAAGGGAAGAGCGCACACAGGTGCTTGTTCCAATAAATTTATGTATCAGAATAGAATAAAAGTGAGTGAATTCTATGAGGAGAAGGTACATAAGGAGAGAAATTATGTTACAGAGTTTACATGTGAAAAATCTTGCATTGATGGAAGAAACAGAGGTTGAATTTACCAAAGGACTTAATATTCTAACTGGTGAGACCGGTGCGGGTAAATCCCTTTTAATTGGTTCTATTAATCTAGCTCTAGGTGGCAAGTTTGAATCAGATATGCTAAGAAAAGGTGCGGATAGCGCTTTGGTTGAATTAATCTTTTCTGCTGATGACGAGAAGATTAAAAACAAAATGCGTGAGATGGATTTGCCAGAGGAAGAGGATACCATTATCATTAGTCGACGTATGCAAGTTGGAAAAAGCACTTGCAAGATTAATGGAGAGACGGTAACTGCAAGACAGGTTAAGGAATTGGCTGAAGTGCTGATTGATATTCATGGTCAACATGAACATCAGTCTCTTTTGAATAAAAGGAATCATATGAGCATCTTGGATTCTTTCTGTGGAGAAGCTTGTGAGAAAGCATTGGAACAGGTGGCTTTAGGCTACAAGGAAGTTCGCAAATTACGTCAGACAATCGAAGAAGAATCCATGGATGAGGAACTTCAAGCAAAGGAAAAAGCACTTGCTCAGTTTGAATACGAAGAAATTGACAACGCTAAGTTGGTAGTAGGCGAAGATGAAGAATTAGAACAGCAGTATCGCTTAATGGTCAATAGCAAAAAAATAGCTGAAAATCTACAGGAAAGCTACTGTTATACAG
>CAZHEM010000097.1:0-10427 GCA_964531725.1 uncultured Acetatifactor sp. | reverse complement strand
ACACCCTGGAAGGTCTTGAACATCAAGTTAAACTGACGGATATCTGTAAAGTTATGCTTTCCACAAGTAGGACAAGGAATATTGTGCTCTTCCACAAAATTCTTCATCTGTTCCTGACTCCAAGCATCTACGCTCTCGGTCAATTCAATGCCTTTTTCTTCACAGAAATCTTCAATCAGCTTATCTGCACGGAAACGCTCATGACATTCTTTACAATCCATTAAAGGATCTGCAAATCCACCCAAATGTCCACTTGCCACCCAAGTCTGTGGGTTCATTAAGATTGCACAGTCCACACCTACATTGTATGGATTCTCCTGAACAAACTTCTGCCACCATGCTCTCTTAACATTGTTCTTAAGTTCTACACCGAGATTACCGTAATCCCATGTATTAGCAAGACCGCCATAAATCTCAGAACCAGGATATACAAATCCTCGTGCCTTTGCTAATGCTACGATTTTCTCCATTGTCTTTTCCATAACTTCCTCCATTCAACGCTTCATGCGTAATTATTTCATTAGTATATATATATACGAGTCTGACTGTGTAGTATCTACACTACCATCCTCATTCATTACTGCCTCATGACTCACATAAGCCACCTTTTTAGGACAATAAATAAATGCTTTTTCATCTGTAATCAAAATATTCTTCTGCGAATTGCTTTTTAAGGTTTCACTATCCATGGTCTCTGTGCCATTCGCCTTAATTAAATCCACATCCAAATCATAACCATTAGCCACTGCTTGCCCCACTGTTCCATAAAAAAGCACACCATCATTAAAATCTGCATAGCTTTCTGCACCATCATACTGATGTAACACCATTACCTTGTCAGAATCTTCTAATAATTCTACTTTCTCAAGGGTAATAGCTGGAGCATTGGCATTCTCCGCTGTAGCATTCGCTTCATTATACTCAGCCACCTCTTCAGCCGCCATGGTTTGTAATTCATCAATGCTGTAATAATCCTTATCAAAGATATCCACTACATAAGATGTCACGGTTCCATCACCATTCACAATGATAGAAGTGTTATCTATTGTATCTGGCACTTTAGCACTTCCACAGCCCCCAAGAGCTAACACGCAAGAAGCACCTAGAAGGATTGCCTTCTGAAGTCTATTCATACAAATCTCCTACTTGGTTGTTTAATTTTTGACTAACATATATATTAACAAACTTATTTCTTATTTTCAACAGAGAGTTTTTAGTATTTCTAAGCTTTTAAATTCACGGTCTGTAAAACGACTCATATATTCCTGTGCAATCTCTTGTAACTCACCTAACACCCTATCTGTCACATTAAAGGTATATAATTTCTCAATTGAGCTTTCTGCTATGTAGTGCAATGCGTAAATTGTAGACTCCTCTAACACTCTGTCCTGAGGTATTCCAGGGAATTCTCCATTTACCACAATCGCCTTCAATTCAAATATGCATTTTACAAGAGGATTGGGCAAAGCAGGTGCGCACAGAGCACGCATGGACTGATACAGTAACTTTAACATATCTCTCTCATCATTATTTTCTCTGGTAAAATAATCCATTACTTCCACAAAATACATGCCATAATAGGCACCTACATAATCAGTGCGTAATTCTTCAAAGTAGTTCTTAACATCTGCTTCCTGTATGGTATAAGAGTTTTTACCAATATAAAGTTTAAAAGTACCAAAAGAAAAAGGGTTCGTACTTGCCGCCAATCGGTTCCCTGGTTTTCTAGAACCCTTAGCAAATGCCGAAATTTTTCCTCTCTCTCTTGTAAGCAAACAGATACGCCTATCATACTCTCCGATAGGCGTCTGCTTTAAAACCATTCCTGTTACACTAATGAATTCTTGCATTGGGATTCACTCTCGTCTTTTTTGTTCACTATTCCTTGCACACATTCTTGATTACTTGCTGTTACTTTTTCCGTATCCGAATGTGTTTTATAGTTGAGATAATCTTCAATTTTTCCAGTATTTATAAATTGCTGCCAGTAATTTGATGTCTGCATCTAACGCTTCCCCCACTTTTGTGTTCGTCATGTTATTAGGGTTCGCAGTTTCTGCTTTTCTATTCGTCTACTTTACATCTTTCGGATTATATCCAAAGTTCTTCATTAAGAAGTCACTGTCACGCCAATCCTTCTTCACTTTTACCCAAAGTTGTAAATTAACCTGCATTTCCAGCAAATCTTCAATCTCTGGTCTAGCTGTGCTACCAATTTTCTTAAGCATTGCACCGCCTTTTCCAATAATAATTCCCTTATGGGAATCTCTCTCACATACGATAGTTGCTTCAATATCGCAAATGTGTTTTCGATATTTCATGCTTTCGATGCTTACCGCAATACCATGCGGGATTTCATCTTCCAACAAACGCAATGCTTTTTCACGTACTAACTCTGCTACAATCTGTCTCATTGGTTGATCCGTAATGGTATCTTCATCATAGAAAGGCTGTCCATATGGAAGATATTTCAAAATACATTGCACCAATACATCTGTATTGTCACCCTTTAATGCGGATACGGGAACAATCTCCTGAAAATCTAGTTCTTTTCTATATGCATCAATAAAAGTAAGAACTTCTTCGCGTTTCACAGTATCAGTCTTGTTTATAACTAGAATAACTGGCGTCTTAGTCTTCTTAAGCTGCTCAATAATATGACGCTCCCCTGCTCCAATATAAGTAGTAGGCTCCACCAACCACAGAATTACATCCACATCATTTAAGGTATTCTGCGCTACATTTACCATGTAATCGCCTAATTTATTCTTTGACTTGTGAATACCTGGTGTATCTAAGAATACAATCTGTGCATCATCTAAAGTAAGCACTGTTTGAATACGATTACGTGTTGTCTGTGGCTTATTAGATGTAATCGCAATTTTTTGTCCAATGAGATGATTCATCAATGTAGATTTTCCCACATTAGGACGTCCAATTAATGTTACAAAGCCTGCTTTATAAGCTGCATTTTCCTTCATATGTTTCCTCAATCTTTCTATATATTATCTTTCCACGTTATCTTACCACAACTATCTATTAACATTTTATTCTTGTGGTTTATTATTTTGATTATTCTGTATCATTTGTGCGTTCTGAGCAAATTGAGCTGCATATGCCGCATATGCCGCTTGTGCCGCCTGCGCAGCTTTTCTAGCTTCTTCACTCTTTTTCTCACTCTTCTTAATGCAGATACGAACAATAAGTACCACTACTACAACAATAATTGCAAGCAGTACAAAATATGGAATATTGATAACAAACCAAATAAATAATTCTACAATACCATTTCCAATATCTCTTAGATTTTCAACAAATCCATTTGCAATTCTATCTATAATGGATTCTTCTTCAATAGGAGTAAATACTTCTACTTCATTAATGTTCAGATATACCGTGCTATATTCCACTTGATTATCAAAAGTACGGAGTTGTGATTCCATGCTTTCAATCTCATATCGCACCTCAGACAATCTGGACTCAATTACAATAATATCTTCTAAGGATTGTGCATTTTCCAATAATTCAAGAAGTCTGTCATGTTCCGTTTGTAACGCTTCTTTATGACTCTCCATATCCACATAGGTTAATGTAACATCTTCTATCTCATCACTTCTGTTTGTCACATTTCCCACCTGAGATACTGCATTTAAAAACACACTTAGATTTTCCTTAGGGACACGTATTGTCATGCTGGCATCTCTTATAGGTGTATAAGAGGAATAAATGCTTCCATAATAAGTATTCATACTCTCTATGTAACCACCAAGCTCTTGTACTTGCTGCTCAACCGTAGCAAGCATTTCGTCAAAAGCCTGTGTTTCAACAGTCATATCCACTGTCTTGATTAATTTGCGTTCTTGATTTGTAACACTTGTAGAGGAGGATTCCGTTACCTCCACTCCTGAACCATTATTGAAGCCGCCAGTATATTCCTCCATAGGAGCTGCTTCCGTAACTTCATACTCACTTGTGGCGTAATCACTACTACTACCACAACCGGTCCATGTAAATACACACAACACTGCTACTATAGCAACTACAGCTTTAAATCTCCATTTACCCTTCATTGTCTTTCTCATAAGTAATCCTCCCCACAATGGTGTAAATCAATGTTAAAACAAATTCTTTATCTCTAAGAATTTATCACGTTCCTCCTGAATCTTCTGTGCATTACCAACCACACACATAAGTTCTTCTTCCATGAAAGCTTTAATATGCTCCGCCAAAGCTCTGATATCCTCTGGTTCTGTTGACAATACCTGTTCTCTTTCCTTCTGCAACAGTTCCATAGTCACACCCGTCATGTATGCACTTAGGGAATATAAGCCTTTCGCTGCAGGATTCATCGGTGTATCCATATCACTAATGGTTCCAATGATATATTGCGTCATAGTTCTCTCATCTGCCTGAAAATCACCTACCGCAGCAGCCGCATTATCATATACTTCCAAAGTCTTACCTAAATTAGGATCTCTATAGGATACAAAATAGCATTCTCCCGTCTTACCGAAATTACACATACATCCATAAGCACCACCCTTCATACGAATGTTGGTCCATAGATATTCATATCCCATAATTACCTTAAGCACACGTAGCGCACCGGTATATTCCAAACCTTTTTTGCGGTAATTACCCGCACGACATACATATTGCACCTGTCCTGCCGTCATAAATCCTTCGTTTTTCTTTTCAAGAGAAGGTACATAGGTAGCTTTTTCAACCTCCTCAGTATACAAGTTCTCTTTAAAAGCTTCAATAGGTGTATTTAAGCATTCTAGTGCATTCTCTTCACCCACAAAATCTACCATTAAATTCTCTGGACGGAAAATCATGGTCGCAAGTGTCTGCAATTTTTGAATCAGAGCATCCTTCTCCTGTTCAAAATTCTCTTCTAACTTGCACAACAATCTATAAAAAGGAACACCTGACAGTACCTCACTTATGGCACCTGTTACACTGCCATAAGAAGAAGCTCTACCTGCTGCTACCACATGACCGCCTGATGTCATCTGCGCCTGCATACGTGATTTGGTTTCTGCCAGAATCTCACGCAAACGTTTCTCATCAGCAAAATCACTGGTAAGCACAATCTCCTGCATAAGAGCAATGGCCTTATCCAGATTCTGATATAACGCTTTGGTCTTCAACTCCATGGTCACAGTGCATTTATTCCAATCATTCACATCACCATAGGCATTGTTCACTGCAGCCATTCCACCAGTAACCAAATTCATTTCGTTAAACAAATCCCCATACTGATAATTCTTGGTATTCAATAAGCCCAAAGTTCCCTTCAAAATACCAATATATGGAAAATATTCTTCAGGAATGTTATTCAGATGAAAAATCAAACGTAGGTATCCAATTCCATTAGTGAATAGATTGTGATACAACAATTTGGTATCGCCAATTGTTCTCTCCTCATTGACAAAAGCATTGGCTTCCTTCTTCATATCAGCTCTAGTAAGCAAAGGAATCTTCTCCAAATCTTCCTTGGTATCCTCACGCTCCTGATAATCAGTCATAGCTTGGTAAGTATCTCGAATACTCTGAATCTGTTCCTCTGTCAAAGTCTCCTTCAAAGCTGCCATCTTATCTTTCATAGACTGCTCAATTTCAATCATCATACCCTGTTTAGGCTGTAAAACAACAACCGAACAATGTGTATTTTGTAACAGATACTTATCCACTAATTCTTCAAAATAACCAGTATCCACTTTACTGCGAAGTACCGCAAAGGTATCATTCGCCTCAATGTGTACAAAAGGCTTATTCTCATCATATAACCAACTATCTAATACCTGCAAACCATACATTAATCCCTTAGGATAAGCACCAAAATCAGCTTCACGATAACGGAATTCATAATGATTAATAGCAGCGAGCAAAGATTTCTTATCAAAACCTTCTCTTACAATTCGTTCCAACACTTCATTCACTGCTACAAGGAATACTTCTTCCTTTTGTACGGAAGTATCCTTTGCCACAATACTAAAGTAAGGCTGTTTAATGCCATTTTCATAGATGCTATACACATCCTTACCAATGCCACGCTCTACCAATTCCTGTTTTAAAGGTGCACCGGGTGCGGAGCCTAATGCATAATCCAAAATCTGGAATGCCACATATAATTCTCTATCAACACTATCTCCTACTGCCATATTCAAAGTAAGATAGGTGTTCTCTTCTTCGTTCTCATCTTCACCAATAGGATATTCCTTTACCACACGATTCATTTCCGTAAATGAAGGCTGTGCTGCAATCTCTGAATCCACTTCACGCATATCAAATTTAGACAAATAATGTTCATCTATAAAGGCAAGTTTCTCTGCCATATCCATACTGCCATATAAATAAATATAACTATTAGATGGATGATAATATTTACGATGGAAATCCAAAAACTGCTCATAGGTCAATTCTGGAATAAAATCAGGATCACCGCCCGACTCAAATCCATAAGTAGTGTCTGGATATAAGGAGTTCATCATCTCTCGCTCCAACACATCATCTGGAGAAGAAAATACACCTTTCATCTCATTATAGACCACACCATTAATAGACAATTCTCCTGCCTCATCTAACTCATAATGCCAGCCTTCTTGACGGAAAATTGCCTCTTTTTCATAAATATTAGGATAAAACACTGCATCTAAATATACATGCATTAAGTTCTGAAAATCCTTATCATTACAACTTGCCAAAGGATATATGGTTTTATCTGGGAAAGTCATTGCATTCAAAAAGGTATTCAAAGACCCCTTTACCAATTCTAGAAACGGATCTTTTACAGGGAATTCCTTGGAACCACAAAGCACAGAATGCTCTAAGATATGTGCCACACCAGTAGAATCCTGTGGTGGTGTACGGAAGCCAATATAAAATACCTTATTCTCATCATCATTGGATACCAACGCTACTTTTGCACCTGTCTTTTTATGCTTACATAAATAGGTAACACTGTTAATATCCTTTATATCTCTTTTTTCTATAATCTCATAACTAGTTAAATCTTCTACTCTCATTTGCCCTCTCATCGAATTATTTCATATAAAATAAATTCATTTATTATTGCTATTATCTTTATTCACGGTTATTAGAAGCTCATTAACGCAAGTTTACTAACGCCAATCTCCTGTACAACAACACCTTTGTTTTCTTTTTCTTCCGGTGTCATAGCCACAAGTTCATCAATCGTTACAATTCTGTTTACATACTCTTTCTTAGACTTACCAAACAAGCTTTTCTTTTCTTCTATAATATTAATCTTAATTCTAGCTTTCATCTGTTTATAGATCTTTGCCGCAAGGCTTTGCTTACTCAAATAATACAGATGACTCTCCAAAGTGTCCTCCATATCAATCTCTGGTAAAAGATAGCGTTCCACAATCAAGCGAAATTTAAACATAATCTCTTCGTTATCCAGAATCTCTCCAAAGGTATACTTTGCCCCTATGTACAGCTTGCTAGTATCCTGCATGCTATATTTATAATCTTCATATACTGTCTTTTGCATTAGTTTTCACCTTCTGTAAAATCAATGTACTCAATCTGGTTACCACTCATGCGAATTGCATCAAGAATCGACTTCATACTCATCTTAGTCTCTTCCGCCAATTCCTCTGGTGTTACATTCCTATGCAAATCTTCCGCCAATTCTTTTGCCTTTTCCATTACCAAATTAACTTTATCTGCAACCTTCTGATCTGCTTTTTCATTGGATGCATTCTCAGCAATATATTCTTCCATAGCATTCATAACCATCTGAACCAAAGCACCTTGTGCTTCTTTCGCATTTTCTAATCCGCCAAGCATACCTGTCCCAAATGCCAATGCCAAATTGCCTTCACCTATCAAGTCCTCAAGAAATACGCCTTGTCCAGCATATAGCTTTGCAATATCAATTACTTCTGGCAAAAATATCTCTACAAGCTTATTCTGTGCAGCAGTATCACCTGCCATAGCAGAAATAGTATAGGCTTCTTTCTGTCCATCAGTATATTTAGGAAGCTGTTCTATTTCATCCAAATAGGTTTGAAGATAATCCTTCTCCTCATCTGTCAAATAATCATCTATATCAACTGGCTGATTAATACCAACCTTGTGCTTTACTAAATAGTCAAACACCATCTGCAACTGGTCATTATCAAATTCTAACGGTGCAAAAGCTTCCTTTACCTGTTCTTCACTTACACAATTGCCCTGCTCCTTAGCCAGCTGTCTAACCTGCTCTAAGGTCTTCGCAAACAAGACTTCTTTATTCATAACATCCTCCGATATTTTCTCTCAATAATAATATATTCATATCAATGTAACACATCCTACTTCACGTGCTCGTGTGTAAATAAATGTTCCTGACAATATTCATAATTACCATTACATTTTGAGCAGAAACGGAATTGTAGGTCTGGATTATCTTCCTCTGTTTGCCCACAAATAGCACATTTATGTCTGGTAATTGCCTGATTACGCTTCACTTCACTGTGGAACTGTGCTCTTCTCTTCATCTGTTTTGGTGACATATGAATTCGACCACGTGAGGTAAAGTAGAATACCACAAAATTCAACAATGAAAATACAATTGAAAATCTTGTAAAACTACTAATAGGGAAGCCATATGGAACAGATAAAAATTCAAACACAAGCATAATTCCATATAAAATGCCCATCCACTTCATCTTTACAGGAATAATAAACATCAACAGCACCTGCGCTTGTGGAAATGTAGCTGCAAATGCTAAGAAAATAGACATATTGATGTAATAGGTGCTGAAGAAACTAGAACCAACTTCAAACAAATACTGCGCTGTTACAGCATCCATTTCCCCAACTATAAAATAACAATATCCCATACATACAAAACTACCTATTATGGTAAACAACATGCCTGAAAAAAGATACACATTGTAACGGTAAGTGCCCCATGTTCTCTCAAGTGTTGTACCTATACTATAGTAAAAGAATAGCATAATGATAGTAAACATATCAAACGATCCTGGTGGAATAATAACCCATGTAAACAATCGCCATATTTGCCCCCTTAAAATCATGTACGGGTTCAACGAAAAATACGACAGTACATTCGGATTAATTATTTGCAACACATATCCCACTATATAACATACGATTAGTACCAATGAAAGATTCTGAATCGCATATTTACCAAATTTCTTCTCAAATTTACTCATTCTACTTTCTAACTCCTTCTTTTGCCCTATTAAATGCATAAGTCATGCCTAAGGGCTCATGCGAATATATTTTATCATTCCCCAAACCATAAGTAAACCAACCAAATTTAATTTCATAAAAAATACAGCTTGTTTAGAAAATTTTAACATATTCACTTCGTTGCATTTTGTCATAATTTGTATTATACTTTTTCATAGTTTTGTTTTTTAGGAAGGGTAACGATATGAGCACTAACTTAAATGAAGTAACATTGGGCATTGACATTGGTTCGACTACTGTCAAAATAGCGATTTTAGACAATCAGCATAATATTCTTTTTTCTGATTATGAGAGACATTTCGCCAACATCCGTGAGACCTTGTTATCTCTATTGCAAAAGGCACATTCACAGGTAGGCAACGTGACTCTTCATCCAATGATTACTGGCTCAGGAGGATTAACCCTTGCCAATCATCTTGGTGTTCCTTTTACTCAGGAAGTTATTGCGGTTGCAACTTCTCTCAAAGAACTTGCTCCACAGACAGATGTTGCTATCGAATTAGGTGGTGAAGATGCCAAGATTATCTACTTTGAAGGTGGCAATGTAGAGCAACGAATGAATGGTATCTGTGCTGGTGGTACAGGTTCCTTTATTGACCAGATGGCTTCTCTTATCCAAACAGATGCTTCTGGCCTTAACGAATATGCGAAAAATTATCAATCTTTATATACTATTGCTGCACGTTGTGGTGTGTTTGCCAAAACAGATATTCAGCCACTCATCAATGACGGTGCTACCAAAGAAGACTTGTCTGCTTCTATTTTCCAAGCAGTTGTCAACCAGACCATCAGTGGTCTTGCTTGTGGTAAACCAATTCGTGGACATGTAGCGTTTTTAGGCGGTCCTCTTCATTTCTTATCCGAGTTAAAGGCCGCATTTATCCGCACTCTCAAGTTAGATGATGAACACATTATTGATTTGGATAATTCCCATCTTTTTGCAGCAATCGGCTCTGCCTTAAACGCCAAAGAAGATGTGTTCTATTCTATGGACGAGATGCTTTCTAAATTATCCTCAGACATAAAAATGGAATTTGAAGTAGAACGTATGGAGCCTCTTTTTGAAAATGAGGCTGCTTATAATGCATTTAAAGAACGTCATGGCAGTCACCATGTAGTTACCAGAGAACTTTCTAGCTATCAAGGCAATGCCTTTTTAGGTATTGATGCTGGTTCTACCACTACCAAGATTG
>CAZHEM010000096.1:0-10610 GCA_964531725.1 uncultured Acetatifactor sp. | reverse complement strand
GGAGAACAATTATGCAATATGGTTTTTTTTACGATAAGAAAAGAGAATATATCATCACGAGACCGGATACTCCTGCCCCTTGGGCGAATTATCTTGGCTCGCCAGAGTACGGCGCAATTATTTCCAATAATGCAGGTGGATATAGTTTTGCTAAATCAGGTGCCAATGGAAGAATCTTGAGATATGTATTCAATCAATTTGACCAGCCAGGTAGATATATATATCTACGTGATGTTGATAATGGTGATTACTGGTCAGCTTCATGGCAGCCAGTAGGCAAGGATTTGGAAACCTATAAGAGCGTATGTAGACATGGTACTGGTTATACAGTAATGGAGGCAGATTATACTGAGATTCACTCAGAGGTATATTATTATGTGCCATTGAATAAGACCTATGAGGTATGGAACCTGCGTGTTACCAACGATTCTGAGAAAGAACGTAGACTTTCCATTACTGGTTATGCGGAGTTTACCAATAATAGTAATTATGAGCAGGACCAGGTAAACTTGCAGTATTCTCAGTTTATTACCAGAACTGCATTTGATGAGAATAGAATCCGTCAACTAATTCATGGTAATTTGGATGGTTTGGAAGAGGGTAAAGACGTAGATGATAAGATTGTAATTGAACGTTTCTTTGGTATGGCAGGTGTACCAGTTACCTCTTATTGTGGTGATAAGCAACATTTTTTAGGTAATTATCGTGGGTATGGCAATCCAATTGGCGTAGAAGTAGGTCAGTTAGATGGAGCCATGAATTATAATGGTAATGGATGTGGTGCTCTGTCAGCAGATATTATTTTGGCACCAGGTGAAACCAAGGATATTGCCTTTATTGTAGGTATGAAGAATCAGGCTGAGGCTAAAGCAATTATGGATACCTATGCAAATCCGCAGTTTATTTGTGATGCAGAACTAAAAGAATTAATCAATCATTGGCACGGACAATTGGAGCATTTTCAGGTGAAAACTCCAAGCCCAGAGTTTAATTCTATGATTAATACATGGAATGCTTACAATTGTTTCATGACATTTATTTGGTCCAGAGCAGCTTCTTTTACCTATTGTGGTCTGCGTAATGGATATGGTTATCGTGATACCGTGCAGGATATTCAAGGTGTGATTCATTTGGCTCCAGAGATGGCTGCGGATAAGATTCGTTTTATGTTATCGGCACAGGTTGATAATGGTGGTGGTCTTCCACTGGTGAAGTTTACCCATAATCCAGGACATGAGGATACACCAGATGATGCTTCTTATGTAAAAGAGACAGGACACCCAGCTTACAGAGCAGATGATGCCTTGTGGTTATTCCCAACCGTATATAAATATATTGCAGAGTCTGGTAATTTGGCATTTATTGATGAGGTAATTCCTTTTGCAAATAAGGATGAAGGAACTGTTTATGAACATTTGAAACGTGCCATTGAATTCTCTATGAACCGATTAGGTGAGCATGGTATGCCAGCGGGCTTGTATGCAGATTGGAACGACTGTCTGCGCCTTGGTAAAAAGGGAGAGTCTACTTTCGTAGCATTCCAGTTTTATTATGCTATGACTATTTTAAAATCTTTTGCAGAATATAAAAAAGATACAGAATATATTGAATATCTGAATAAAAGACAGGCGGCATTGGCTGAAATCTTACAGAAACATTGTTGGAATGAGGACCGTTTTGTGCGTGGTTATACAGAAGCTGGTGAGACCATAGGACATCGTGATGACGTGGAAGCGAATCTATGGTTAAATCCTCAGAGCTGGAGTGTTATTAGCGGATTTGCATCGGAAGAACAGGCTGATCTAGCATTGAACAATGTTTATGAGAGATTGAATACAAAATACGGTGCTATTCTGATGGATCCTCCCTATCACGAATGTGCCTTTGATGGTGCCTTGGCGGTTATTTATAACGCAGGAACTAAGGAAAATGCAGGTATTTTCTCTCAATCACAAGGATGGATAATCTTGGCAGAGGCATTACGAGGACATGGCGATAGAGCATTCAACTACTTTATGGAAAATGCACCAGCTGCTCAGAACGATAATGCGGAAGTGCGAGTGTTGGAGCCATATTGCTATGGTCAGTTTACGGAAGGTAAGGCAAGTCCTAACTTTGGACGTTCTCATGTACACTGGTTAACAGGAACTGCATCAACCATTATGGTAGGTTGTGTGGAAGGTATCTTGGGTATGCGTCCAGATTTCCATGGTCTTAAGATATCTCCATCTATTCCAAAGGAATGGGATGAATTTGAGATTCAGAAGGATTTCCGTGGTAAAAGACTACATATTCATGTGAAGAATCCTAGACATGTGGAAAGCGGATGTGTGGCTATGCTTGTAAATGGCAAGAGAATGGAAGGAAATTATATTCCAGAAGAAGTATTGGAAGCACAGAACGAAATTGAATATATCATGTCATAATATAAAAGACGAATGCACACCCTTGCATTCGTCTTTTTCATGTGTTCTGTATAGTACTATGGTTTGACTGTCATTCGATCCCAATTGGTACGGAAGTGTTGTGTACGGTATTTATGTGGGGTTAAGCCTGTTTTCTTCTGGAACACTTGAATAAAGTGACTCTGTGAAGAAAAGGATAGATAATTGGCAATATCTACAATGTTATAATCGGAATACTGTAATAGATTTTTAGCTTTTTCTATTTTGAGATTCACGATATAGGAACTGAGAGAAATGCCCATTTCTTTTAAAAATAATTTGGATAAATAGCTCTCTGATATCTTGAGATATTCTGCCAATTCTTTAATGGTAATACGGTAGTGAATATGGCTATAGATATAATCAATACACAATACAATTGGTTTTGATAGAATCTGTTTATTGCGAATAATGTTCATCTGTTTACAAAGGTCCAAACACATAATATCATGAATCTTATTAATCTCCGCAATGGTCTGACATTTATCCATTTTCAGAATATAGAAATCACTTAAACTATAAGCTTTTTCCTGTTCCATTCCAGCGTGAACGCAATAGCGGGTAATCATAGCCGTGGTAACCACAAAGTGGTAGCGGATATTTTGCAAGGGATTCTCAGATAGTTTACCCATGCCGTCGGGGTTGATGAAAGCATTTTCTTGGCAATTGGCCTCTACAAATTCTATATTTCCATTTGCGATAGCATCATAAAAGGCAAATTCGGTTTCAATAATGCGATGTTCTTCTAACATTTCATGATTTATAAATTCACTTCGATACCATTCCTTTGAAAGATTCATGTTTTTTCTCCTATATCATATTTATGGTCAATACATAACATGAAAATGACATTTTGTCAAACAATTTTATATAATGAGAAGCCTTCCATTCCTATAATAGGAACTACCAGATGAAACAAATCATGGAGGAAGAAAGAAATGAAAAAGAAACTATTATCAATGGTATTGGCCGCAGCAATGGTTGCATCAATGATGACCGGTTGTGGTAGTGCTGAAACTGCAAACAATAATCAGAATGCAGAAAGCACAGGGGCAGTAGTAGCAACAGAAGCTACAAAAGAGGCTACAGTAGATGTAGAGGAACCTGTAGAAGAAGGACAGGTATTGAATATCTACTGCTGGAATGAGGAGTTTAAGAGCCGTTTAACAGATCATTATCCAGGATATGAAGAAGTTGATGCAACTCACGGAAAAATTGGGACTGTTGATGTTGTATGGAATATTACTCCAAGTGATGACAATGCATATCAGAACAACTTAGATTCTTGTCTTTTAAAACAGGAAGAGGCAGCAGCAGATGACAAAATCGATATGTTTTTAATCGAGGCTGACTATGCTCTTAAGTATGTAGATACCCCATACACAATGGCAATCGAAGATTTAGGAATTACTCAGCAAGATTTAGCAAATCAGTACAAATACACCAAAGATGTTGTAAGCAATGCAAGTGGTGTATTAAAGGCTGTATCTTGGCAGGCAGCCCCTGGTGTACTTTTCTATAATAGAGAGGTAGCTAAGGAAGTATTAGGAACAGATGATCCAAAGGCTGTTCAGGAATATGTAGCAGATTGGGACAAGTTTGTTGAGACCGCAGCAACAATGAAAGATGCTGGATATTACATGACTTCATCTGTAATGGATTCTTATCGTGTATATTCTAACAACGTAACCAGCAAATGGGTTGTTGATGGCAAAATCAATATTGATGCAAACATTATGAAATGGGTAGAGGACTCTAAGAAAATGTATGATGCTGGTCAGACTGGTGCTCATGCAATGTGGAGTGATGACTGGAGCAAAGGTTTCTATCCAGAAGGAAAAGTATTTAGCTACTTTGGACCAGCTTGGTTAATTAATTTCTGTATGGCAGCTGATGTAGAAGGTAGTGTTGGTAACCAGGGTGGCTGGGCAGCTACTGAAGGTCCTCAGGGCTTCTTCTGGGGTGGTACATGGATGTGTGCTGCAACAGGTACAGACAATGCGAGCTTAATTAAAGATATTATGCTTCAGCTTACAACCAATGAAGAAATCATGACCGAAATCGTAAAAGCAGATGATGACTTCGTAAATCATATGTCTGTTATGGATGAGATGGCAAAAGATACTACATATAGCAGTGCTGTATTAGGTGGTCAGAACCCACTTGAAATGTACTGTGCAGGTGTTAAGAGCATCGACTTAAGCAATTTGTCAAATTACGATTCAGGATGTAATGCAGAATTCCAGAGCGCACTTACCAACTATTTTGAAGGTAATGCAACTTTAGAAGAGTCATTAGATTTATTCTATACAGCAGTAATTGAGAAATACCCAGAGTTAACTTACTAGAATAAAAAGAAATATCCGTACCTACAGATGTATAGGTGGGTACGGATATTATTTGCGAAGATACAGGATTAGCAGCAGGGTTTATTACAGAATGAGGCATGCTGCTAATTCTGTATTAGTTACAAAAAAGGAGGATTCTAGGATGAAAAATAAGAAGAAAGGAAGAGTTGTAAGATACAATAGATGGGGTTATATCTTTTTATTACCTTTTATACTTACCTACTTACTGTTCCAATTTATACCATTAGCAACTACTATCTATAATAGCTTTTTTGAATGTTATAGGTCAGGATTAACGCAAATAGGTCCTAATTTTGTTGGTTTAGACAATTATGTGGAGATTTTATCCAATAAGGAATTATGGGAATATGCTAAGAACACAATGGTAATATGGATTATGGGCTTTATTCCACAGATTATTCTTTCTTTATTACTAGGAGCATGGTTCTCAGACCCAAGTCTTAGATTAAAGGGACAGAGATTTTTCAAAACGGTAATTTATCTACCTAATCTAATTATGGCATCTGCATTTGCAATGTTGTTTTTTACACTGTTTTCTGATGGAGGACCTATTAACGATTTATTGATTCAGGCAGGAATCTTTGATGAACCATATAAATTCCTTTCTAATGTATGGAGTACTAGAGGCTTAGTTGCCTTTATGAATTTAATTATGTGGTTTGGTAATACCACTATTTTATTGATGGCTGGTATGATGGGAATTGATACCTCACTTTTTGAAGCAGCACAGGTAGATGGGGCAACATCCACTCAGATTTTCTACCGAATTACAATGCCTTTGTTACGTCCTATTTTGGTATATACCTTAATTACTTCTTTGATTGGCGGTATTCAGATGTTTGATGTGCCACAGATATTGACCAATGGAACTGGTAATCCAGTGCGTTCATCCATGACATTGATTATGTTCTTGAACAAACACCTTTACAGTAAAAACTATGGTATGGGTGGTGCTTTATCAGTGATTTTATTTGTGGTTACTGGAATCTTAAGTATGATTGTTTATCAAATGTCTACAAAGAAGGATTAGGAGGATTGAGATATGAAGGAAAGAGGATTAGGGGTAACAAAACGTAGAGCAATTGCGTATGTAACCTTAGCGATTATTTCTTTTTTGTGTTTGTTTTGGTTCTATGTATTATTTATCAATGCTACTAGATCCCACTCAGAATTAACAAAAGGGTTTACTGCAATACCGAGTACTCATTTCATTGAAAACTGGATAAACATTATGCAGGGAACACTTCCTGTATGGTCAGGAATGATTAATTCCCTCATAGTGTCATCTGGTTCAGCGGTACTTTGCATTTATTTTTCTGCAATGACTGCGTATGCAATTCATGCGTATGAATTCAAGGGCAAGAAATTCATTTTCACATTTATTTTGATGATTATGATGATTCCTACACAGGTAAATGCCTTGGGATTTTTGCAGTTAATAGATAAGATGCATTTGGATAATTCATTTATTCCGTTGATTATTCCATCCATTGCATCACCAGTTACATTTTTTTATATAAAACAATATATGGATAGTACTTTGCCATTGTCATTAATAGAGGCTTCAAGAATTGATGGTGGAGGAGAGTTTTATACATTCAACAAGATTGTATTACCGTTACTTCGTCCTGCTATGGCAGTACAGGCAATTTTCTCTTTTGTAGGAAGCTGGAACAATTATTTTACACCAGCCTTAATATTGCATGATAATGAGAAGAAGACACTTCCGATATTGATTGCACAATTGAGAGGTGCGGATTTCTTGAAATTCGATATGGGTCAGGTATATATGATGATTGCATTCTCTATATTCCCTGTTATTCTCATTTATTTGATTTTATCAAAACACATTGTACAGGGCGTTGCACTGGGCAGTGTTAAGGGTTAACGATAGTAAGTCAACAAAAAAGAAAGAAAGGTCTATGAAAAGCATTTTATTCATAGATCTTTCTTTTTGTGTTAAAAAGCACCATTAACGAAATCCTTTCGGTATTGCGTAGGGCGTACACCAGTCTGTTTTTTGAATTGTACGATAAAATTACTGGTGTCTAGAAAACCGCAAGCTTCTGCAATGGATGCAATGGATTGATTGGTGGTGCGAAGTAATACTTTGGACATATTAATGCGATAATTCGTAAGATAACTGTATGGAGTCATGCCCATAATTCGGCGAAAGCACCTGATAAAGTGATATTTCGATATTGGGATGTCCTGTATCATATCCTCAATGGTAATCTGTCTGGCATAGTGTAATTGAATATATGCAACTGCAACATCAATGTTTGAGTCTAATTGGCTCTTTTCTACATTTGTAGCGCTAGTCAAAGAGGCGCGCAAAAGGATTGAAAAAAGAGCATGTATGGAAGAAGAGGCTTCCATACAATTAGCAATATCGTTTTGCTGAGCCAGTTGCAGGAGGCGGAATAAACGTTGTTCGTAATCAAGAGGATTGCTTACTATAATGGCGTGCGGATTCGCAGGATATAATGTATTGATTAATGGTCGAACGCCGCTGCCTTCAAAATGAATCCACAGGAAATCCCAAGCGCCTTCATAGGCGTAATATTCATGGGGAGTGTGACAATCAATGATGATACAATTTTCAGGAGACAACTCTAATGAGCTATTGGAAGTGTGTACAATGCCTTTTCCTTTGAGTGTATACAACAATAAAAAGCTATTGTGCTGTTCCCTCTTAAGACTGTAGTCTTCATGGGCATGGAAATGCCCAGCTTCCATAATGTAGAAAGGAAACGCTTGAGTAGTTGCGGATGGGGTTGCTGTAATCCACACGGAATGTTGCTCTATCGTATCCATGGTGATTGGATGATAATTGGTGTTCATAAGAGTTCTCCTTTTCTTTATTAGATTCATTGTTACATGAATCTTTTTCTTTGACAAGACAAAAAGCAATAATTTCATATTTGCGAGCAATAATGTGGAATGTATTGCAGTAAAATAAATGATATACTTGAATTATGTGTATGAGCAATTATGTTTTAATTGTTGCATTAGAAAGAAATAAGAATGATAGAAGGGCTACTAGTAAAAGTGTCTATTAGGAGAAGGAGAGACGAAGTATGAAGCAAAATATGCGAGAATGGATTGAAGAATATGTGAAGAGTTCCACAAAAAAAGCAATGCCAATTCTTTCTTTCCCGGGTGTGCAGATTATTGGACATACGGTGGATGAATTAGTGAAAAGTGGCGAATTGCAAGCACAGTGTATGCAAGCCATTGCAGAGCGTTTTGATACAGGTGTGGCATTTAGTCTAATGGATCTGTCCGTAGAGGCAGAGGCTTTTGGTAGTCAGGTACGTTTCTTCGAGGATGAGGTTCCTACAGTTATCGGAGCTTTGGTTCAGGAGGAAGAAGAGGCTAAGGCGTTGATGGTTCCACAGATTGGAGCAGGTAGAACAGCTGAATGTATCAAGGGAATTCAGAGAGCATGTGAGATGATTACGGATAGACCTGTTTTAGCAGGGATGATTGGCCCTTATTCTCTGGCGGGCAGATTGTTGGATATGACAGAGATTATGATTCTCTGTTATGAGGAACCAGATATGGTACATATGGTTCTTAGTAAGGCAACGGAATTTCTCATTGCATATGCCAAGGCCTTTAAGGAGGCAGGAGCCAATGGAATTGCTATGGCGGAGCCGGCAGCAGGATTATTGTCTCCTAGTCTCATAGAAGAGTTCTCCACACCATATGTGAAGCAGATTCGAGAGGCAGTAGAGGATGATGGTTTTATTGTGATGTATCACAACTGTGGAAATGTAGAGCCATTAATCGACAGTATAAAGGAGATTGATGCATTAGCCTATAGCTTTGGTAATGCAATTGATATAGAAGTAATGCTAAAGGGCTTGCCGGAAGAACGAATGGTAATTGGTAATATTGATCCGGCAGGAATTATTCGGCATGGGAATCCAGACAGGATTAGAAAAGAGGTGCTGTCATTACTGGAAAGATGTGACAAGTATCCTAATTTTGTACTATCTAGTGGATGCGACATTCCACCTATGACGCCATTAGAGAATCTACAAGCGTTTTTTGATGCGGTGGAAGAGTTCTATCAAGAGAAAGTGGGAATTAAGAGAAGCAATTAAGCGAAGTAATTAAGATAGGTAATAATGAAGAATACGGATGTAATTTAAGGAGGAGAATACTATGTCAGCAGAGATTATTAGTAATATTTCGGAAGCGTTACAACAAGGGAAGCGTAAAGAGGTAAAAAGCTTAGTGGAGGAAGCGTTAGCACAAGGAATCGATGCCAAAGAGATTTTAAATGATGGTTTGCTAGATGGAATGATGGTAATTGGTGGCAAATTTAAGGCGGGTAAGGTGTTTGTACCAGAAGTATTGGTGGCTGCCAGAGCGATGAATGCGGGAATCACCGTATTGGAACCTACACTAATTGAGATTGGCAATGAACCGGTTGGAAAAGCGGTAATTGGTACCGTAAAGGGAGATCTTCATGATATTGGTAAGAATCTAGTGGCTATGATGTTGAAGGGTGCAGGCTTTGAGATTATTGACGTGGGAACAGACGTAGATGCAGATACCTTTATCTCGAAAGCGGAGGAAGTAGGAGCAGATATTATCTGCATGTCAGCTTTGCTGACTACAACAATGCCTTACATGCAAGAAGTGGTAAATGAATTGAATGCAAGAGGAATTCGTGATAAGTATATAGTAATGATTGGTGGTGCACCAATTACAGAAGATTTTGCAAAACAGATTGGAGCAGATTACTATACTGCCGATGCGGCTTCTGCTGCAGAAACAGCAAAGGTTGCGGTAGCAAATAGATAATGAATAAGTATGGAACAGTTTTATGTTTTGAAAGGGCTAAAAGCTCATATTGAAATGAATAAGGTGTTGGAATCTATGGATTGTAAAGAGGATAACCCAGCCTATGAAGAGTTTGTAAAGGAATATCAGGAGATATATGAACAAGTAGTGGCGTGTATGGAGCCTGTGGGAATCATAGGATTTGGTCAGATTACAACCGAGATTGCAAATCAGAAATATACGGAAGGAACTTCTGTAGCTTATGCAGTATTAAGCATTGGAAAAATGTGTGAGAATTATGCTTCAGATTCATTTCGGAATGGGAATTATGTCCGTGGTATGTTGTGTGATGGTATGGCAGACCAAGCGTTGTTTTCGCTAGAAGAGAGAATGCTAGAACAATTACAGGCTGCCTGTTGTGAGCATCAAGTGGGAGTTTTGAAACGTCTGGAAGCACCACAGGATATTTCTATGGAAGTACAAAAATATGCATGGGATTATTTGGAATTACATAATAGATTTGGAATTAACATTAGCAGTGGGTATATGTATGATCCTATTAAAACATACTGTCAGGTATTTGTGCTTACAGATGACATGAGTACGTTCAGAGCAGAACATGATTGTAGTCAGTGTACCAACACGGCATGTAGACATCGCCAGAATTAGAGCTAGCCAACCTTTTATTAATATAGATATATAGAATAAAGGTGAAAGAGAAGCGATAGCAGGAGAGAGGTAGAGATGGAATACGTTATTTCAACACAAGATAGAGAAATCCTAAGAGAAGTTGCCAAGAAACAATTAGAATTGGCAAATATGGAAAGCAACAAAGAGAGAATTAAGCTATGGTATCAGCATAATGCTTTACAAGGGGAACGTCCTATGATTCATTTGGAAATGTGGACCTTTGCGCAGGAGATTTTGCCACAGAGATTAAAATGTCAGGGAGAATTCGCCAGATGGGTGGAGACTCAAATTTATTGCAATTTTTTGAATC
>CAZHEM010000095.1:0-10814 GCA_964531725.1 uncultured Acetatifactor sp. | reverse complement strand
AGATTATTCATTATGGATACTTGTATGAAACCTGCAATCTCTGAGCCAAGACCAGAAGTTGGTCAGTATGCGCCTAAGATTGTATCTATCCAGATTGATCCTGAGAAGATTGGTGAGGTTGTTGGCCAGCGTGGTAAGACTATCAACGAGATTATTGCTCGTACCAATGTGAAGATTGATATCACAGATGATGGTAATGTATCAGTATGTGGTACTGACAAAGAGATGATGGACAAGGCAGTTGAGATGATTAAGATTATCACTACCGAGTTTGAAGAAGGTCAGGTATTCACTGGTAAAGTTGTGAGTATCAAGGAATTCGGTGCATTCATCGAGTTCGCACCAGGTAAAGAAGGAATGGTTCACATTTCTAAGATTTCTAAGGAAAGAATCAACCATGTTGAAGATGTTCTTACCTTGGGAGATAAAGTTACCGTTGTATGCTTAGGCAAAGATAAGATGGGCAGAATTAGCTTCTCTATGAAGGATGTTGCTCAGAACTAAGAATTGACATTAAATTGTTGATAATATCATAGTAACTATTCAAAGGCGTTCGGATTTCCGGACGCCTTTCTGTGTTTTCAGTTCAATAGTCGGTGCACAGAAGTTGTCTGCGAGATTTAACAGAGTCAGAATGACATAAGCGCAGAATCCATGCTTGCATGAGATTCTGTGCTTTTGCCGTTATGACGAGCAACGCGAATGAGAAATGTGTAGCATTTCGAGTCTGCTTATTTGAGTCTGCTTATTTGAGTCTGGTTATTTGAGTCTGCTTATTTGAGTCTGCATATTTGAGTCTGCATATTTGAGTCTGCATATTTGAGTCTGCATATTCGAGCGTGCATATTCGAATTTGCCTATTCAACACTGCTCATTTGCATTGCGCAGGGTGGGAAACACGGAATCTCTACTATAAAGTAGAAATTCTAATCTACTAGTAGAGAAAAACTTGAAATATTTCTACTAATAAGCTTGAAATCTGCTTATATAGTAGAAAAATCCGCAAAAATACTCAAGGATATACCAAAAACAAGCCAAAAATCCACGAAAATCTCTACTATATGACCTGAAATATAAGTTATTAGTAGAGAAACAAGGAATCTACGGCTGATATTGTAGAAAGGAACGAATAGGAGTGCAACAAAGGAGCGGAATAAATGAGATGGGACGAATAGGAGTGTAGCAAAACTAAATGGAATAGACATAAGAAGGAGAGGGTATAAAAATATGTGTTGACAAAATGGTTTACAAGGAGTAAACTGAAAATGAATAGAGGTTTACTGATAGTAAACCGCGCGCAGAAAACCATATTGATTCAATGCTGTAAGAAGCTATGAGGGATATATAAATGTGAGTAGAATACATGGATATTCTTGCATGACTGGTGAATATTCTGCGTAACTGAGAAAGGAGAGAGGGTATGATAGAGTACAAATTAGGTGAAATAGAAATGAAATTTGCTGATATTATCTGGAGAAATGAACCATTAAGCTCAGGTGATTTGGTGAAGTTATGCGAGAAGGGATTAGATTGGAAGAAATCGACTACATATACAATTCTTAGGCGAGTATGTGAAAGAGGTCTTTTTCAAAATGAGGATGGAATAGTAACTTCTTGTGTATCCAAGGAAGAATTTTTATCCAATAAAACAGAACAATTTGTGAAGGAAATCTTTGCAGGTTCATTACCAAGCTTTGTGGCAGCCTTTACTTCGCAGAGAAAGTTAAGTGAGGAAGAGATTCGAGAATTACAGATGATTATTGAGCAAAGTAGAAAACAATAATCGTACCTAACTAGAATGTGAATAATGGCTGATAAGATAAATAATGACTAATAAGATGGATAATGACTGAAAAGATGGTATAAAGACTAAAAATTTAAGCATGAGATATACTGTCTGAATGGAGGGGAAACATGAGAGAATTTGTAGTGGAACTCGGAATGATGAGCATGAGAGCATCGGTTGTAATCTGTGTGGTACTTATTTTTCGAGTGATATTTAATAAATTGCATATAGCGAAGAAATATACGGAAGTATTATGGATAATACCATTTTTGTGTTTAGTGTTACCATGGAGAATGGAAAGTGATTTTAGTGCGTGGAGCTTGTTTGAGAATGTAAAGCATGTTCTAGTAGAATCTGAAGTTTCCGTAATAGAGCCAATGCTAGCAGAAACTATTGCGATAGGTAATAAGAGTATAGACTCAAATGTAGGAAAACAGCAGCTGGGTGATTGGAACAAGATAACAGAGGAGAGTAGTAATAATAGCTATAATAGTAATAATGCAAATATTGCTTCTAGTAATGAGTCAATAGAAGCAGACGGCGATAGTACACAAGATGGAGTATCTTTCAATGACTATCAGATAGTAGCTAGCATCTGGCTTGTAGGCGGATTGTTGCTATTGGTTTATGGAGTAGGCTCCTACAGCAGATTGCATCGAAAAATACTATGTAGTGAAGCAGTGGAAGATAATATTTATTTGGCGGATGATATTTCTACACCTTTTGTATTAGGCGTGATTCGTCCTAAGATTTATGTGCCCTCTACTATGAAACAGGAAAATATGCGTTATGTAATAGAGCATGAGAAAACACATATTATGCGTAGGGATTATCTGTGGAAAGTACTCGCATGCGTGGCTGTGTGCGTTCATTGGTTCAATCCTTTAGTATGGATAGCATTTCGTTTATGGGAAAAAGACATTGAAATGGCATGCGACGAAGAGACAATAAGCAGAATTGGAATGGATAATCGTTGGGATTATGCCAATGTATTGTTAATGATTTCATCAGGGAAAAAAGAACTTTCAGAGCTGTTCGTGGCTTTTGGTGAGGGGGATACTAAGGGCAGAATTGAGAATATTTTGAAGGATAAGAATACGGTAAAATGGATTGCTGCTATAGTAGTTATTTTAATCGTGATTTTGGGTGTAATGTTCTTAACTAAGCCTGCACAGGAACAGATTGTAGTAACGGATGTAGAGGAAGTTGTCACAAATGTGGATACTACAAAAGAAAGCGAGACCACTGAGGGGATAACTAATCTTGATAAGGCACTTTTGCTAGAAGGAGCGGAAGAAGTAGAATTGATTCCAGCTGCGAAGATATCTACAAATACTATAAGTGGAGCAGATGGTCCTATATTTGACTATTTGGATACAGAATGGTTTGAACGCATTGTTTTCCACGATTATTATGGATTGTTTGTGTATGATATGGAACCAATGGGTGGAATCGTCGGAAGTATTGATTTGGCAAGTATCGGTTGTGATAAAACACAGGGAGATGCTATGTGCGAGGTAGAAGTAACAGAAGATGGTAAGTTTGTATATTTAAAACCTGCTAATGTTAAGGAAGGTTATATTTACGATATAGATGAAAATAAATTGTATCGTAAGACTTATAATATGGGAGATATAGAAGGTTTTGAAGAATTTAAAAATACTGAAAACTGCTTGGAATCAAATCAGACTCTTCGTAGTGCACGCTGTGTGAAGTTGGGTAATACTTATCATTATTTAGAGAGTGGAAGTGGACTGCCAATTGATTTGGTGTGGCGAGTGGAAGAATATGATGATGAGAGTGGACTTAGTGAGATTCATCAATCACAGGGAGTATTTGCGGATTATTCTTCGTTAAATGATGTGGCAGAGCAGTACGCATTATTGGAACAGCAGATGGCGGAGATCCATTCGTATTCCATGGTTATTGTAGAAGACCTCAAAAATATCTTAGATGGTAAGACGGAATTATATGAGCAGAAACGTTTAAAGCTAGTTAATATGATTGAGGAATACCATGCTATGGCAATTGCACTAGAGGAAGAGGTGCAGGGGCTGGCAGAACAAGTAGGGGATGACACAGAATTAGCAGAAGAGATTAAGCAATTAGAAAAATCTGTACTTTCCATGAGAAAACAGGCAGAACAACGAATGCAATTGATAGAGGGGGACTCTTGGTTGAGCAATCCAATTACGGAGGCTCATGAATTGACTATGGAAGAACTAGTGGAGTTATGCGATTCTGGTCGAGCGATTTTTGCAGAGATTATGAGTGCACAAGTGGAGAATTGCATTTATTCGAATTTTGTGCGGGATGAGATGGATGATAGTCTGACTTGGAGCTATTTCTGTACATTGCCATATGAAGGAAAAGAGTATCGTTTGCAGGTGTCTTACTGGAAACCTGAGAATGCAAGCGACTATGATCACAGTGCAAATCAGTTGGATGCAGTGTATCTCACAGAACGGTCATCCCAAGATTCAAAGTTATTGTATTATGCAGGAGATTCTGCATTTACATCGAATCTTGATATTACGACTTTTATTGGAAAAAAATATGATATCGGAGATTATCTGACCTTAGAATTACCAGAAGGATTAGAACTGGGAGAATTTGTTGTAGAATATAATGGCTTATGGGATGGCTGTGTATTCAAGGGAGACATGGAAGAAATGATGCATGGTGACTGGTGTCCGGAAAGCTGGTATGCTCCAGGTGGTGTGGGGGTAATCACTGCTGATGCAGATGTTCCACGAGCAAAGTTCACAGATGGGCAATTGACTGCTGTTTCTTGGGGGCAGAATCATTTGGAAATTACTTCGGACTTTGAGTATGTGGAAGGCTGTGATATGCAGGCAGTATTATGTGAGATGACCTTCGATACATTCTTAATACCTGAGGCGGAAGATTATAAGGCAAAACATAATCTTACTGCTGAAGAGATGCAGTATTATTCGTCCTTTTGGTATGTCTTTTTTGCAGAAGAAGATTCCGATTATCTCTATAGTGTGTGTTTGAACAAACAGTATTATGATAAGGAAGATGTGATTGAACTGGCTAAGTCTGTGAAGTTTGTGAAATGAGGAAGGGGTACATATCATGGAACTATTAGAATTACTGAAAACAAGAAGAACCTACCGCAGATTTGAACAAAGAGAAGTCTCACAAGAGATTATTGATGAGATGCTTGTTGCAGCTAGGTATGCATCTAGCGCACGTAATGCACAGCCTATCAGCTATGTAGTAGTGAATAAAGCTGATAAGGTAAAAGAAATCTTTGATTTGACCAAATGGGCAGGCTATCTACCACCAGAACAGGGGCAGCCTAAAGTAGGTGAGAAACCAGTACTTTTTATTGGTATCGTACAGAATACAGATATTAATAATAATTGTGATACGGATGCAGGACTTGCTATTAGTAATCTGACTTTGGCTGCATGGAATAGAGGTGTTGGAAGTTGCATTATCGGTGCTTGTAATAAGCAAAAGATTGCAGAGATTATGGGACTTACAGAAAAACAGCAGCTTCACACAGTAGTAGCATTTGGCTATCCTTCTCATGCAAGTTTTATTGAAGATGTGGAGAATCCAGAAGAGATTAAGTACTATATGAATGACAATAAGGATTATGTAGTGCCAAAGCGTAAATTGGAAGATATAGTAAGATACTTGTAGGAATAGGTGGCTTGAGTGATTACGAACGGTGATGTGAAATATAAGTTGAAATTTGGCACCGGTTTATGATTACTTTAGAAAAATTTATATGTAGTTAATTGCGATATTTATGGAAATATTTGATAATACTTTTAGATAGCATTTGTAATGTAGATAGGAGAAAGAAGGTATTTCAAATGAAAGAAAAATTACAACGCTTTATGTGGGGCAGATACGGTAATGATCGATTCAATCAGTTTCTGATGATGGTGGCAATGTTATTATTGATACTATCACTATTTGGAGTAGATTTCTGCTACCCATTGGCTTTTGTAATTATGGTGTATGTTTATTTCCGCATGTTTTCTAAGAAGATTTATGTGCGAGCTGCAGAGAACCAGAAGTACTTAAAGTATGAGATGAAGGTGCGTAGCGCAATCTTAAAAAAGAAGAATGAATGGCAACAGAGGAAGACCCATCGAATCTATAAATGTCCTAATTGTAAGCAGAAGATTCGCGTGCCTAGAGGTAGAGGAAAGATTGCTATTCGCTGCAGAAAATGTAATACAGAGTTTGTAAAAAAGAGTTAGAAATGATAGAATAGGTGCTGAGTATGGCTTGGCACCTATTTTTGTGTCGCAAGTCGTATGCGAATAGTGATAAAAGCGTAGAGATGATAAAGAAAGGCATAGACATGAAAGAAAATAATAAAAAATACATTGATTATATTTGCGAGCAGACCAAAAGAGTATTGGCAATTGATAGCCCAACTGGATACACTAGAGAGGCAGCAGAGTATGTAATGGAAGAATATCGCAAGCTAGGATACCAACCAGTCATGACCGTAAAAGGTGGTGTATTGGTAGATTTGTGTCCTGAGATGGAGATAGTAGAAACGTCAACGAACGCTGGGACTAATAAAGGACAGTTGGTCGGGCATGAAGCGGGAGCTATCTTAGTGGAGGCACATATAGATACCTTGGGTGCCATGGTGGCAGAAGTAAAAGCCAATGGTAGACTGAAGCTTTCTCCTTTAGGAGGTCTTAATCCCAATAATGCTGAAGCAGAGAACTGTCGTGTAATTACCAGAAGTGGTAAGAAGTATGAAGGCTGTTTCCAATTAATGAATGCCTCCATTCATGTGAATGGAGATTATGATGACACAAAGCGTAAGTTTGATGCGATGGAAGTAGTGTTAGATGAGGATACAGAGGATAAAGAGAGCACACTGGCACTTGGCATTATGCCAGGGGACATTGTAGCTTTCGAGCCACGTACCAGAATCACAGAAAGTGGCTATATTAAAAGCCGATTCCTAGATGATAAATTAAGTGTTGGTATTTTATTAGGATTCGCAAAATGGATGAAGGAAGAGGGCATTACTCCTTCTCGCAGAATCTATCATCATATCACCGTGTATGAAGAAGTGGGACATGGTGCTTGTGGAACTGTTCCGGCGGATGTAACAGAGATTCTTTCAGTAGATATGGGCTGTGTAGGCGATGGACTTGGCTGTGGTGAGCGTCAGGTATCTATTTGTGCAAAAGACAGTAGAGGACCATATAATTATGATGTGGTAGGTGCACTGATTGAAGCGGCTAAGAAGGCAGAGGTTGACTTTGCAGTAGATGTGTATCCATATTATGGTTCTGATGCAGATGCTGCCCTTACTGCGGGTTATGATGTGCGTCATGGTTTGATTGGTGCTGGCGTATATGCATCTCATGGATATGAGAGAAGTCATGTTGATGGTGTGGATAATACTTTTGAGTTATTGAAAGCGTATCTGAGATAAAAGAAAATGAAATAATAAATTAGTAATGGTAGGTGGGAGTATATTTCAATATCCTTTTGAGTAAGTGATATTGGGATATACTCCCGCTTTTTGGCAACTTATCTTTGAATAATGCAACTTATCGGCCAAATTATTTGCTTACCTAGAAGATTGTGATACATTGCATCTATGAACTGAAATAAACGAAAGTTCAGTACATTAATATTGGAATAGAGGGAGAAAAGATATGGAATATGGTATGACAATTTTAGGTATATGCGGCTGTGTAGAAATTGGTTTTGCAATATGGTCGCTGACCAGTAAAATCGCAAGAAAGAGTGAAAAAGCAGTGGTTAGGGTTGCTGGCTTTATTTTGCTGATACTGCTTTTGTTGGCGGGAGTTTTGGAAAATATGACTCGATATGGAGCGCTTATTGTTTTGCTAGGACTTCAGCTATTGGTGTATGGAATAGGGTGTTTGTTAAAAAAGAAAAATAATTTGATCCAAGCTGATCAGACCTTAAAAAAGGGAAGAACTATTGCGGTAGCATTAGGGAACATATTGCTTTATACATTCTGCTTATTGCCAGCTTTTTTGTTCCCGCAGTATAATGAACCTAAGGTGACAGGTTCACTGGATGTGCAGATTGCGGAATATACATGGGTAGATGAAGATAGAATTGAGACTTATACAGATAGCGGTGAAAATCGTGCATTGACAGTGAAATTCTGGTATCCTGAGGAGGAAGGAAGTTATCCATTGGTAGTTTTTTCGCACGGTGCATTTGGTATGATTGATAGCAACTATTCTACATGCATGGAGCTAGCGTCCAATGGTTATGTAGTGGCGAGTATTGCGCATCCATATCACGCGATTTTTGTAGAGGATGTGAATGGTAATGTGACGACGGTCAATATAGACTTTTTGAACGAAGTTTATGCGGATAATGGAACAAAAGATTCTGATGGGGAAAAACGCAACTATGAAGAGACACAAAAATGGATGGAAGTTCGTATTGGAGACGAGAACTTTGTATTAGACACAATTCTTGAGAAAGTTGAGAAACGAGAAGGTGCACCATTTACCCTAATCAATGCAGAAAAGATAGGATTGTTTGGACATTCTATGGGTGGTGCAACGTCTGTACATATGGGAAGAATTCGTGATGATATAGATGCAGTTATTGATTTGGAAGGTACAATGCTTGGTGAATATGTGGATTTCAAAGATGGTGAATTAGTCTACAATGAAGAGCCTTATACTGTGCCGGTATTAGATATTAACTCGGCAGATATTGATAGGCAAGCCAGAGCTCTTGAAGAACAGGAATATGTTAATTTCTATTTGGGAGAGCGTGCATTGGATTATCATTACAAAGTAGTTGAAGGAGCTGGACATCTTAATTTTACGGATTTGCCTATGGTGTCTCCATTTTTGGCGAATATGTTAGGCGTTGGTGATGTAGATGCTAAGCAGTGCATTGAAGAGATAAATGATTGTGTATTAGAATTTTTTGATTTATATCTAAAGTAGAATCTAATGGAAATATTAGAGAATGAATAGGTATGGCTGTTATTGCAAAAGAAGGAGATTGACTGGCGTGAAGGTTAAAATACGGCGAGTTATGAAAAAAGAAGACGAGCAAGTTGTGATAGAGTGTGTAGAAATTACTCGTGAAATACAGGATATTTATTCCTACGCATTGACCAAGGGAACTGAACTTAGTGGAATGGAAGAGGGAGTTCTACGCCGGTTCAAGCTGGAAGATGTTTATTACTTTGAAGCAATTGGAGAGCACCTATTCGCATGTACGAAAGATAAGGTATACGAGATTAAAATGAGATTGTATGAAGTGGAAGAGATGTATCGTGAACATCATTTTATTCGTTGTTCCAAGTCTTTTGTGCTTAATTTGATGCAGCTCGATAGTATTAGTCCAGCATTAAATGGAAGATTTTTAGCACATATGAAAAATGGAGAAAAGATTATTATTTCTAGACAATATGTTCCTAAGATAAAGAAAATAGTTATGGGTGAAGGGCAGGTGTAAACATGAAAAAAGAAGATTTGATAGAACTAATGATGGCATTTTTTATATGCACAGCTTGTATTTGTATATTGTCTGCAGTGCTTGGAACTATATTTTTTCCAGAGGATCAATTTGGATATGAGGCAATGTGGTCACCACCTTTTTTTGGAGCCATATCTGCAGTGCTTGGTCTAGTGACAAAATCGAGAAAGGAATTGTCGGTAAGGCAAGTGGCGATAAGAAATGTGTTACACTTGGTTTTGATAGAATGCGTGGTCTTTGGAATGAATTACTTGGCTGGTGTTGTGTTTGAAATGTATTTTTCAGTAATACTGGCATTTGCAATAGCAGTTGTTTTTGCTGCAGTTCATCTAATTATGTATATCAGTGATAGCAGAGATGCTCATAAATTTAATGAGCAACTGAAACAATATCAGCAGAGTCAGCTATAATTACCTCTTGCATTTTACAGGTATTCATTTTATAATGAGTACTAGATATAGATGCGTATGGCATTTAACAACACAAAATCTAGTTGTGGTCGCGTCGGATTTATTTTTCTGGCGTGACCATATTTATGTTCCATAAATATAGTCAATGATGTGCACCATGCGGAAATGTAGTTAGTTGTTGCGCAACACCGCTCGGGCACAAAAGAGTCGAAAACGACTCTTTATCATTATGCTATATTGGAATGTCATATGTTTTGGAGGATTTAGATGAAGATACAGAAAAGAGATGGAAGAGTCGTTCCATATGAAGAATCAAAGATTGTTGACGCGATACATAAGGCGAATAACGAAGTAGAAGAAAAGTATCGTGCTAGTGAAGAATTAATTCAGGAAATATTGGATTATGTGCGCAGTAAGGAGCAGGAGCTTCTATCGGTAGAACAGATTCAGGATATGATAGAGGAACTTTTGGTAGAGCATAATAAGTATACTTTGGCGAAGAAGTATATTGTATATCGTTACCAGAGAAGCTTACTTCGTAAATCTAATACCACAGATGAATCTATCTTGAAATTGATTCGTAATGAGAATAAGGAATTAGCAGAGGAGAACTCTAATAAAAATACTCGTCTTGCATCCACACAGAGAGATTACATAGCAGGTGAGGTGTCGAGAGATGTTACCAGACGTTTACTTTTGCCTGAGCATATCGCAATGGCTCATGACAATGGTATGATTCATTTCCATGATGCAGATTACTTTATTCAGCCAATTTTTAACTGTTGTCTTATTAATATTAAGGATATGCTAGATAATGGTACTTCCATTAACGGTAAGATGATTGAGTCTCCTAAGAGTTTTCAGGTGGCTTGCACCATCACAACACAGATTATAGCGGCAGTAGCAAGTAATCAATACGGTGGGCAGAGTGTTAATGTAAAACACCTTGGTAAATATTTACGCAAGAGCAGAGAAAAGTTTGCGAAACAGTTGGAAGATAATTTTGGCGATAGCATGGATGCAGCTACTAAGCAGAAAATCGTAAATATGCGTGTCAGTGATGAATTGCGTTCAGGTGTACAGACCATTCAATATCAGATTAATACCTTGATGACTAC
>CAZHEM010000094.1:0-10903 GCA_964531725.1 uncultured Acetatifactor sp. | reverse complement strand
TACCTATACAAGGTAAAGGGTTTTTCCACACTTCTTACAGTTTAAACTGTGACATCATCTGTACCATAGTCTCAACCTGTGCCAACTGTTCTTCACTAACTGCCGCAGTCTCTTCTGATGCTGCTGAGTTATTATTAACAACTTCTGAAATAGTAGTAACGGTACTATTCACTTCTTCTACTCTCGCCACAGCCTCTTCCAAAAGTTCTGCGATGGAATTCATCTTCTTAGTAGATTCCATTGCGCCTTCCATAACCTTATTCATATCCTCTGCGGTCTTACCAGCAATTGCAATACCCTTGTCCACTGCTGAAACAGTAGATTCAATTAAGGTAGTAGTTCTACCTGCTGCAGCGGATTCTTCTGCAAGCTTCTTAACCTGATCTGCTACTACTGCAAATCCTCTACCAGCTTCACCGGCTCTAGCCGCTTCAATAGCTGCATTCAAAGAAAGTAAATTAGTCTGTGCAGCAATATCTTCAATTGCTTCAATAATAGTACTAATCTGCTCTGAACATACATTAATCTCTTTGATTGCTTCAATCAACTGAGACATCTTTTCATTACCTTCCATCAATGTCTTTCCAGCTGCATTAGAAAGTTCTACAGATTCTCCTGCTGCTCTTGCATTGGATTCCATAGTCTCTGAAATCTCCTGCATAGCTTCTACTATCTGTTGTACCTGAACTGCTTGTTCGGTACATCCTTCTGCCAAATCCTGTGATGCTGATGCCAACTGATCTGAACCAGAATCAATCTGTCCCATAACATCTCGCAACATCTGGAAGGTCTCTCTCATCTTTTCATTAATCTTAAGGAAGGATTCCTTAATTAATTCATAATCACCGATGTAATTCTTCTGAATCTCGGTACGGTAATTGCCTTTACCCATTTCTTCCAAAATAAGGGAAATCTCACCGATGATATCATGGGTGGTCTTCTTCATATTGTTGATAGATGTAACCATCGTACCTACTTCTGTAGTATCCTCTACTAAATCAAATGGCTGACCGAAATCACCTTTCGCTAAATGTACCATCTGTGCAGATGTCTCTTTAATTGGAATCAAAAGTTCTTTCTTAGCAAACTTAATGGTACTCATAATCTGTTTTACTAATACAACTACAATTACCGTCACTGCCAACTGAGCTAGCAACTGTATCCAACCATAAACTCCTTTATCAGAAGCCAATCTATCTTGCACATCTTCAATCAAATCATCTGTAACTGTATTAATCTTCTGAATAGTTTCTTCATAGTTTTGTCCAAACACAGCCTCCTGTGCTCCAATCAAATCCCCATTTGCTACATCCTTCATTGCTTCCTCTTCTAATGGAACCAATCCTTCAGACATAGATGCAATCTGATCTAATAATGCCCATTCATCTGCCTCTAACCCTTTATCCTCTAAAATAGCGCGTGCAGCTTCACGATTCTTATCTACATTTAATTCTTGCATATACGCATCGTAATACTGTTGCTCACCTGTCACCGCATAAGATTGTACAGCAGATGTTAAATCTTGTGAGCCTTCTCGATACTGATTCAATGCCATTGTTACTGCCAATTGTCTTGTATTTGCCACCGTCAATAGAACAATCGACACATAAGACAACACCATCAATACTGCAGTAATAATGATAATTGTTACAGTCTTTTTGACCAAAATATTTAGTTGATCTTCCTGTCCCAATGTTACTTTTTTTGTAGTTTTGTCATTTGCCATTCCTGCACCTCCATTTTGTCGTTCTTCTGTATTGCTTAATATATATTGTAAGACTATTTCTTTGTTTTTTCAATATTTTTTACAACATTTCTCGTATCTTTTTTCATATAAAAAAAGTGTGTCAAATTGGCAAATCAATTCAACACACTTTCTCTAATACTTTGCTACAATTTATGAATTAGTTATATCATCCATAGACTTCCATTTATCCATGGTTTCTTCTAACGTCATACCTTTTGCAATTCCCTCTTTACGAGCCGCATTAACAGCCTGTATCTCTTTCATGCGTGCTCCAGTAAGAGAATATCCTTTCATGGCAAGCAAGGTCGCCACCCACGCTAACATTGGAACAATACAGAATAGCACTACTACTACACCATGCATTCCTGCTGCATATGGAGTCTTCCCATCTGGAAGGGTCTGGATACCAATAACAGCCAAAGCGGCTCCTACAATGGTAGAACCTAACGAACTTACTAATTTATCGACCAAACTAAACAGAGTTCCCATAATTCCTGGAATATAGCGTCCCGAACGATAGGTTTCATAATCCGAACAATCTGCAACCATTGGAATCGACATATCTGCTGTTGCATAATATGCGCCATATCCAATACCAAAGAATAGAACAAACAATATAGAATATACATTGATTGGTCCTAAACTTAAGTTAAATGCAGGATTACCCTGTTTCCAGAACAATAGTAATACCAATACCCCTACATACATAAGGAGCGCAAGTGTTGTATATCGCACCAAAGATGCCTTCTGTCCATGTTTCTGAGAAGTACGAACTGTTAATAGGAAAAATGGTACAGAGAACACATATCCTACAATCATCATAGGTAGATATAATCCATTATAATTGCCCATCATAGCACCATAAAGCATACACAAAACCGTCATATTGGTAGCAATAGAAAAAGCCAACTTACAACCTGCACCAGCTACCATCAAACGCTGTAATTCTTTATTAGCTTTTAAGATAGCAACATACTCACTAAGAGGAACTTTCTCCTGTTTTCCTCCTACACCAAAGAATTCTGGTCGGTCTTTTTCTGCAATACCAATGACTGCAAGTAAGGTAAGAATGGCAGATACCACAATTGCCAATGGTATCATTATATCAAAGAAATTTGCACTATTATATCCACCAAACTTATCTGCCAAAATTGGTGCTAAAAACTGTACCAATCCCATACCAATCAAACTTGCCACAGTGTTAAATATGGTAAACAATGGACGCTGATTGGGGTCATTGGTAAGGCAGGTCTGGCCAGAACGTGTACATGCTGTTTGGAAAGTATATCCTATAACATACAACGCATAGAACAATACAAAGCAGACATATTTCAGCCATACCAAATCAGGTGAAATAATACGTGTTCCAAAATATAGTAATAAGGACGACACTATCATAATTACATTTCCTAGTACCATATATGGACGGAACTTACCAAATTTGGTTGATGTCCTGTCAATTAATGCACCAATGATTGGATCTGTCACCGCATCAAACAGACGCATTACAGTAACCATAGTTGTTGCAAACATTAATGCCAAGCCTAAAACACCATTTGCATAGTATGCAATAAAGTTTAGGGTCAAAATATAATATACGTTAGTTGCCCCATTATTCATTGGGAATAGGACAAGTTGATACAATTTTGCTCTATTTACTGACTCTACTTTTCTTTCTTCGCTCATTTTTGTCCTTTCTCATCAAACGATTACATCAGCGGAAGAAAGCTAATCCTTCCGCTGATATTTATTCAAAAGGTTATTTACTTTTGGAAGCCTTATACTCAGCTTTTACAGTCATATAATTGGTATATGCTTCAGACTTCTTAAACTTCATTTTAAATACGATAAACAATACCAATGACAAGCAGAACAAGAAGCTAAATCCACATGCTAGAATCATTACCATGGTAATTACAGTTGGCTGAATTACCGTAATTGTAGTGTTAGCACCCACACCATTCATACCGCTGGAATTAACCAAAGCATAAAGGTTGTGGTGACATGCCTCTCTCATTGCTGCTACAACCACAGGGTCATTCTCGTATTCTGGGAGAAGATTGGTTACATAAGGCATCATAGCGTCAAAGTAAGTAGTTCCTGCAAGAACACCATCAACACCATTTACATAAGTGGTTAATACGTTATCGGTAATGCTCTTACCAAGGCTTCCCCACTCACCTCTCATAATGCCAGTTACAAGATTCTTGTTACCACCTGACCACTGTGTACCCCAACGGGTATAAGCCATCATAACACCATTTGCATCGCCGTACTCGAATGGAGCCTGGAATGCTTTTAAGTAAATCTCACGTGCAGCCTGCTCAGTCAACCATACGCCAAGACCAATACGATCCTGCTCACAGTCATTCAACGCAAAGTGCTTCATTACAACATCAACACCCTTGTCCTGAATACCTTTTACTTCATACTGGCTAATCTTACCTGCAAGGAAACCATCTTCACTATAGTACTCAAAGTTACGTCCACCATAAGGTGTTCTATGCATATTGTTACCTGGTCCATATAAACATGCAATGCCTGCGTTCACACAGTTGTTACCAATTACTCTACCAACTTCATACATAAGCTCTGTATTGAAGGTTGCTGCCATTACATCTTCAGAGGTAAATGCGGTTGCTTCCAGCTGAGTTGCATCAGAACCAAGTAAAGAAGCGGTAAGACCCTGAGGTCCATTTTCTTCACGAGTACCAGGTGCTTCAATGGATTTTACTGGCATAGTCCAGTGGAAAGCATCACCAATTAAGCTTACCATCTCATCAAAGGTCATCTGGTCAAGCAAATCATTCCACTTAGGATCGTCATATGCAAGTCCCATCATATCTACTAATTTGATCCCATTGTTACGACCTAGAGCTGGCATCTCCACTGCTGGATAATCAGCTGGGTCATACTGGATATCCTGAAGGTCACGAATCATTGCATCCGTTAATGCAAGCTGTACATCTCCTGTTGGGAAAGTACCTGTCCAGTCATTTCTGGTTAAGTAAGTAATGGTCTGTCCACCATTTCCAGAATATAAGTTAATATCTGATTCTGAAAGCTGATTGGTAATTGCAGTTCCGTTAAAAGAGGTTGCATAAATAGTTGCATCAAAGGTAGGGTTATTCCACTTGTATGCTAATTCTGCATTACCATCCACGTCCATACGTCCATTGGTGCTAGCTACTGTATACTCTTTTGCTGCCAATACATTATTTACAGCATCGTGTGCATCTGTTGCAACAGTTAAGTAATAATCGCCATCATCTAAGATGTAGGTTCCTGCACCGTAAGCATCATAGGAAGCCAATTCTCTTCTATCTACATATACGGTAACAGTTTCTGAATCGCCTGGTGCAAGGATATCTGTCTTACCAAATCCACAGAGTGCTACAGAAGCTTTTTCTACACGATTCTCTACATCATATGCCGTGTATGGAGACTGTACATATACTTGAACAGTTTCCTTACCTTCGTAAGTATCACCTACATTGGTTACTTTTACAGATACTTCAAACTGATCAGTTGAAGCATTATAATCCACTTTCATATCGCTATACTCGAAATCGGTATAGCTTAATCCATATCCAAATGGGAATGCCACATCGTCGCCATATGCGTAATCGCCAGCATTACCAGTTCCCATTACGAAATCTTCATAACGAGTCTCATAATATTTGTATCCTACATAAATACCTTCCTGATAAATCATGTAAGATTTAGCATTATCCGGAATAATTCCTTCTGCATATCCTTCATAAGTAATTGGTGTGAAGTTCTGCATAGCTGGTGAAGACATATTGTCATAAAGATATGTATCAACAAGGCTACCAGAAGGTGTAATCTGACCAGCTAAAATCTTACCAACTGCATCTACACCAGAAATACCCACATCACCAATCCAGAGACAAGCATCAACGCTGTACTCATTATTCTTTAAGAAATCAACCTGCAAGGTATTTGCAGAGTTGATTAATACAACAATTTTCTTGATGGTTCCAGCATCCTTTAATGCTTTCAAATTCTCCATCAATGCTTTTTCATCGTCATTTAATGCAAGATAATTAAGTTCTCCATAGCTAAGGTCTACACCTTCACCACCTACACGAGAGAAAGTAACAATCGCTGCATCGCCATATCCTGCTACTGAATCAATCACATTCTGTGGATATACGCTCCATGGAATCTCTCCTACTCTTGCAGCGCTGGTAAAGTCACCATCAAAACGTGCATACTGTGCTACTTCTTCTGATGAGTAATAATCCCAAAGAGTGCTGTTTACGTCAAGTCCTGCATTAGTCAAGGCATCTTTTAAGGTATTCGCTGTAGATGCATCAATGTTACCTGAACCAGTACCGCCATATACAATATTCACAGAAGAACCTGAGAACAAACTTACTTTAGAACCTGCAGTCAAAGGAAGAGCATTGTTCTCATTCATAAGAAGTGCTGCACCTTCTGCTTCCACTAATTCGCAAAGTTCTAAGCCATATGCTGCCATCTCTTCCGCTGTTGCAAAATCAGACTGATAATATGCTGCATGCTCATCTGGATTCTCTAACTGCCAGAAAGAACCACCGACGAATGCTGCAACGGTATTATCAAACATAGATAATACTACGATTAACACAATCATAATGATTGCAAGTGGCGCACTGATAATAGATAAAGCTTTCCATAATCCCACTTTTTTTCTTTTTGCTTTCTTATATGCTTTCTTTTGAGCTTTAAACTCTTTTTTATCCATTTGTAATCTCCTCCTAAACCCAGTTTTGGCTCTTACCCTTTGTTACCTTATATTCAGGTCGAGCTTTCGTTGTTTTATAAATAACTACGCTATCCTTTAATTCACCAGTTCTTACCTCTAACTGATTCTCATCCTCAAGTACCACCTTAAAATGAAAAGCATGTTTACCTGTTTTCGTCTCTACAAGCTTGCCATTGTTGTAAAGTGATACTTCTGTCTGATTAGAATATACCGTAACATTGGAAACCTTTTCCGTACGATATTCGTACCTCTTACCACATAAGTGAACGAAAGGTTCATCGCTCCACCATGCTTTGTATATATAGAAGCTATCCTTCTTAATTCTTCTATCAAAAGTTATAAGTCCCTTATGATTCATACCAGGTTCTCCACCTTGGTCTCTTGCATCCGCAGCAAAATCAAACATATTCCATACGTAGGTAGACCAGAGAAATGGATGTCTCTCAAAGCACTCTAACATATACTCATGATACTTTGCCTGATATTCTTCGGTATGATCGCCACGTTTTGGTTTTCCGCTATGCAGATTAGGCATTCCCTCTGCTCCATACTCCGAATATCCCAAGCAACGTTTTGGATACATGAAATGATAGAACTTCATAAATAAATCATTCAGGAAAAGTCCTGGTACATACCATCCCAAATAAAGATTCCATGCTACTAAATCTGAAATCTTAGTAACTGGATGGAATGGAGAGCACATTGCATAGCAAGCAAGTGTAGTAGGTCTAGTTGGATCAAGTTTCTTACAGAATTCTTGAAGCTTTTGATGATTGTCCAGCATATCCTTACGATGCTTACCTGAAATAGTAATCTCGTTAGATATTCCCCATGTAACAATACATGGATGATTGTAATTCTGTGCAATCAGCTCTCTCATTTGGAAAAAGGTATTTTCTCTTCCTCCAGGCATATGAGCTGATATATAAGGAATCTCTGCCCATACCACCATTCCATACTTATCACACAAATCATAAAAATATTGATTATGCTGATAGTGAGCTAGACGTATGGTATTGGCTCCCACCTCTCGGATAAGCTCCATGTCCAGTTCCATCTGCTCATAAGAAATGGCATTACCAATTCCTTTCCAATCCTGATGTCTGGATACACCTCTCAGTGGATAAGATTTTCCATTTAAAAAGAATCCCTTATCAGGGTCTACAGAAATGGTTCTCACACCACACTTACACTCTACTTCGTCTATTACAGTTTCATCTCTTTGAAGCTGTGCTTTTAAAGTATAAAGATATGGATCCTTAACACCATCCCACAAATGTACATTAGCCACCTTCATGGTCTCATCACAACCAGCAGCACTTGCTACATTTTTACCTTTTGCATCTAATAACTGCCATACCACTTTTAATCCCTTATCATCCAAGTTATCTACATTGGTATAAGCAAGTACATGTATGATACCCATGTCTTCTTTTACATCAGTTGTTACCTTTATACCGGTATCTCCATAATAATCTAAGTCAAAATGCTCCTTTGATACCATCAACAGTTCGACATCTCGGTATATACCACCGTAAAAAGTAAAATCTGCTTTCTGTGGATATACTCTATCATTGATGCTATTATCCACTTCCACACGAAGTGTGTTTTCTTCTTTCAACACATCAGTAATGTCTACACGGAAAGTTGAATAACCATTATCATGTTTACACATTTCCTGTCCGTTCACTACTACGCATGCACTAGCATTCACTCCATGGAACTGTAAGTACACACATTCGTCTTCACCAAAATTAGGTTTTAAAAATGTCTTCTCATAAACGCAGGTTCCACGATAATAATCATTACCACCATCTTGACCATCCACAGCATTCCAAGTATGCGGTAAATCTACTGGACGTTTCTTACCTGTTGCAGATGTAAACATCCAATCTTTCATGATTTTCTCTGTTCTTCTCATGATTTCCTGCATTCCTCCTTCCCGCCATTATTCTCAAGTAATATTCCTCATCACTGTAACAAAAAAGAAACCTTGTAAATTTATACTAAAAACTTACAAGATTTCTTTTTTCTTTTCAATAGTTTGAACATAGGTGGTCAAAAATGTGACATAAGTGGTCAAACAAAACTTACAGCTTTCAAATGTAAGTGCTTACATTATATATACATGTTACTAATTTTGAAGAGGAATTGGTATTAATATCTTCAAAGAGAAGCAACCGTCCTCCGTACTAATACTCAAATATCCATCATATTTTTTTACCAAATACTTCATACTACGAAGTCCAAATCCATGGTACCTATTATCTCCCTTAGTACTTAAAGGAAGTTCCTCTTCATACACCAAAGCGTCCTTCATAGGATTAATAATGTTAATCATCAAAAAATTATGCTGACGATGAATTAACACATCAATCTGACGCTTTTCTTCATGCTTAAACTTCTCTACTGCCTCAATGGCATTGTCCAAAGCATTCCCCAGAATCGCATATAAATCTACCGTATTGATAAAATCCATCTGGCTTCCATCTGCCACACAGGATACAGTAATACCTCGTTCTTCACAATACAAACTCTTCTCAGTTAGAATCGTATCCAATACTTCATTTCCAGTCTTCACAATGGCTTCATAGATACGAATACTGCCTTCCATCTCCTCCAGATACTTATCCATCTCTTCCTTGCTACTGTTACGGATAGCTCGAATCTGATGTTTTAAATCATGACATTTTTGATTAATAAGTGCAATATTTTCCTTGGAAAGCTGGTATTGTTCCTGTTCCTTTTTCCAAAGAAGATTCATAACCTCCAGTTCTTGACGCATAGCACTTTTCTTAAAAAGTTCGTTCTGCAGATAAAGAATTAATGCTAATAAAGTCTGGGATAAATATAGCGTAATCCATGTGCTAGAATCCAATTTCACTCTACCAGTACTTATGGAAATCACTTCAAAAGTGCCAAAGATTAATATAGCTGTTATCAACTGTCTCGGACCAATTCTCTTTTGTGTACCAGCTAGCATCCATCTAGCAATAGTAACTGCTGCAACAGAAAGGCCTATTACAAATACCAATGCCGTAATGCAAATCATCACAATTGTATCTTCCGAAGGACTTATAACCAATCCTTCAATACCTAATGCCATTTCATATAATAGCTGCCATGACATAAAGGACCATATAGCACCATAGATGGCAATACTCCATGAAATCCGCCAACATGTGTGTTGCATTAGTATAATAAAGCACACTCCTATTAATCTAGCAAACATATGGGTTCCAAGAAACTTATGCACGGATAAAACATTGACTAACAGAGCAAAACCAACGTAACCTCCCAAAAAACACATTATCTTCCGAACAAAATATTCTTTTCGCTCATAGATATATGCATAAATAACACCACTTACAAACAACGCAATCTCACAAATCCAATACAATGCAAGTTCCATCATGGTGCACCTCCTACATATTCTGTCAATGCTTTCAGAAAAGCAGTCTTGTTACGTCTGCTAATCTCTAATTCGTGCCCTTGTACCACGGCCATATTTTTACGAACCTCCGACACATGCATGAGATTCACCATATACCAGTGATTACATTTTACAAAAGGATATGCCGCCATTTCTTGCTCTACAGCTTGCATAGTGCCTCGCACCACAAACTCTCCTTCATCAGTATAATAATGAAGCATTCGATTCTGTACTTCTATGTAATATATCTGATTAATTCCCAGCTTTTTCACTCCATCTATCACACTGAGTAATATCTGTTGCTGTTCTTTCTGTTTTACACGTTTTAGTGCTCTAGTAAGCTTCATGGAAAAGGTATAGAAGTTAATTGGTTTCATGACAAAGTCCAACGCACCTACTTCATAACCACGAATAGCATAGCTTGCCATATTCGTAATAAACATTAATACTACATCTCCATCTTGTTTACGAATCTGCTCTGCTGCTTCCATACCATTGACTTTTGGCATCTCAATATCCAACAAAATAATGTCATACAAAGGTTGGTAATTATCCAGAATCTCTGCCCCATCGTGGAATACGGATACCTTAAAAGCAACATCCTGTTCCTTTTGATACTGTGTCAAATACTCTTGTAATTGTGTACTGAATTCCGTTTCATCTTCTACAATTGCTATATGATACATGTATGTCCCTCTCTATATCTCTACTGTCTTGCTTTCTCGTCACCTTAACAAAAAAGGACGCTTCTGCGCCCCTTTCTAGTGCTCTCTTAATGGTGGAGACTTACCGAATATACTGTTATTATAGTCGAGTATATCAAAATAAACAAGCTTTTTTGCCTAAATACAGCCCCCTTGAGGCCATTCATACTTCTTGATTTTGCCCGCCTTTCTAATCTGTTCCCCTTCTTTAACAAACAAGGTTGTATAACGAATATCCACCTGGTGAT
>CAZHEM010000093.1:0-11060 GCA_964531725.1 uncultured Acetatifactor sp. | reverse complement strand
AGGCAAAGACACAATTTCTTGCCAATATGTCCCATGAGATTCGTACACCGATTAATACGATTATCGGTATGAATGAGATGATTCTACGTGAAAATCAAGAGAAAACGGTGGTTGAATATGCGAAGAATATTCAGAATGCCAGTAGATTACTTCTTGGCTTAATTAACGATATATTAGATTTTTCTAAAATTGAAGCCGGTAAAATGGATATCGTGGAAACAGATTATTATCTGTCTAAAATGGTGACGGATGTAATGAATGGTATCCAGATAAAAGCAGATAGTAAAGGGATAGCACTAAAAATGGAGGTCGAAGAGACATTGCCTTCGGTGCTTAAAGGTGATGAAATCAGAATTCGCCAGATTCTAAATAATTTGTTGTCAAATGCAGTAAAGTATACCCATCAAGGTATGATTACCCTTGCTGTAAAGGGGATTTACGAACAAAAAGGATTTGCTCTGTGTATATCGGTGGAAGATACTGGTATGGGCATCAAACCCAAAGATTTAGATAAATTATTTGATAGTTTTCAAAGATTGGAAGAAAAGAAGAATCGATACATAGAAGGAACAGGCCTTGGATTAAATATTACGAAACAGCTTGTTGAACTGATGGGCGGCAATATATTGGTAAAAAGTGAATATGGGAAAGGTTCTTGTTTTACTGTAATAATTCCGCAACAGATAATAGATGATACCGCTATTGGAATGTTGGAAGAGGCATATCAAAGAGATACCTTAATAAAAGGTGAAATGAAGTCGAAGTTATATGCACCTACAGCAGAGATATTAGTTGTAGATGACAACGAAATGAATCTAGCGGTTGTGGAGGCTCTTTTAAGACGTACAGGTATCAAATTGACTTTGGCCAACAGCGGAGTAGAATGTCTGGAATTATGCCGAAGTGACAAGTATGATTTGATTTTAATGGATCATATGATGCCAGAACCAGATGGTATAGAAACATTGCATCTTCTTAGAAGAGATGAGAGCAGTTTGAATCGAACTACGGATGTAATTGTTCTTACTGCCAATGCTATTGCCGGCATGGCTGAAAAATATATGAAGGAGGGCTTTACGGATTATCTTTCTAAGCCAATTATAGCAGATGCTCTGGAAGAGATGATTTGTAGATATTTACCAGAGGATAAGATGGCGGTTGCGGAACAACCATACCAGTTAACAGAAGTTAAAACGGTAGAAACAGATGCAGGGGAGATTACCTATATTGATAAGAATATGGGGTTGCAATACTGCGCCAATAGTGAAGAAATGTATCAGGAAATGCTTGATATGTATTATGCGCAGGGGCAGCAAACTCTTCAAAAGCTTACCGAATGCTATATAGCTTATGATTGGAAACAATACAAAGTAATTGTTCATGCATTAAAAGGTACATCACTTATGATTGGTGCTGTTGATTTTTCGGAAAAGGCAAAGAAGTTGGAGAATGCAGCAAATGATGGTGCCGAAGAAATCATTTTAGCAGAGCATGAGAAGTTCATGGAGGAATATCAAGCTATTTTGAAGTTGGTTCATGAAAGGGCAACTTTTCATTGACAGAAAAAGTAAAAATACATTGACAAGGCAGAACTCAGGGATTATATTATCTCCAGTAGATATTTTCATCTACGCTTAACTGAAAAGGCAAACTACTCGAAAGAATAGGACGCAAAGCCAAGGGTCTAACGCACAGATAAGTGCTATGACAGCCGGTTGCCACGTAAGGAATAGTATATTTACCATTTCGTTGTGCAAGTGCGTCCTGCCTAAGATATTAGGTAGGATTTTTTTGTGTATAAAGATATGAATAGTGTGGCGTAACTGTTGTTTGTTTGAATGAACGGAGGAAGTACGTGAAAAACTTTTGGAAATCTTTAGTAACAATGAGTTTGGTTGTAGCGATAAGCTGCAATTTATTTTGTAATACAATGACTGCCAATGCAGCAGAAATGAACACTAGTATTAGTGGCGAGATTGAAGTTATTTTCAATCAGAATGAAGATGAGATGCAACCCTATGTGGAGGCATTTGAGAAGAAATATCCAAATGTGAAGGTACAGTACACTTGTTACAATGACTTTGAGACCAGTATTAAGCTGCGTATGGATGAGGGAGATTATGGAGATGTGCTGTATTTCCCAAGTTTTATTGCGACAGAAGATGCTGATGAATATTTTGAGCCACTAGGGGACTTTAGGCAATTAAGTAATAAATATAATTATCTGGATCAGGGCAGACATTATAACGATATCGTGTATGGAATTCCTTCTTCTGCTTATTTTATTGGAATTGTTTATAATAAAGAAGTATTTGATAAAGCGGGTATTACCACCATACCAACGACTATAGATGAATTTTTATACGATATGGAATTAATAGACCAGAATACAGATGCACTTCCTTTTTATATGGGCTACAAGGACTCTTGGATTCTGACTAACTGGGGAACCTTCCCTTTTGTTGAGATGACAGGAGATCCATATTATAAATTTGATGAATTTATTACAGATGTGAATCCATTTAGAGAAGGGACTGTTTTTAACCAGACCTTGCGCCTTATGTATGATTTGGTGGAGAGAGGATACACGGAGGTGACAAGAGATGGATTGCCTTGGTGGGAGTCTGTAATTGGGTTACATGAGGGTCGAGTTGGCTGTGCTGTTATGGGTACATGGGCTTTACGTGACTATAAAAAGGTAGGAGAACATGCGGAGAATATAGGATTTTTCCCATTCCCTAACGTAGTTGATGGTAAACAGTATTTGACGCTTAATTGCAATTATAGCTATGCTATTTCTAAGAATAGTGATAACAAAGAGGCTGCTAGAGCTTTTCTGAATTTCTTATTAGATGAATCAGGGTATGCGTTTAACCATGATGAGATTTCTATTTTGGGTTCGGAACAATATCCAGAATGCTATGGTGAATTAGAGGATGTGGCAATATATACTCCAATATGTTCGTCCTCAGAAGCATATTTGCAGTATGAAGCATTGTCCAAGAATTTGAATTTATACAATGAAGAAGAATATAAGAAGATTGTTGAAGCAGCAGCTGGATTTAGTGAGCAGAGCTTTAGTGATGTTATGGACGATTGGAATGAACGCTGGGAGGCGTCCAGAGAATCATGGATGTTAACTAATGTAGAAAATCAAGAGACTGAGCAAGAGTCTGTAATTAATCTAGCAGATATTCAAGTACAATTTTCTGAAAATGAATTGTCCTATGTTGCTACTAATCCAGTAGTCCGTGTGGGGTATAACCGAAATTTGGCTCCACTATCCTATGAAGAGGATGAGCAATTTAAAGGTGTGGCGTATGACATTTGTGAGCAGATTAGTGAGAAGTCTGGTTTACAGATGGAATATTATGGGTATGATAGTACCGCTGAGTTAGTTACAGCACTTTCGGCGGGAGAGATTGATATGATTGCAGGCTTAGAGCAAGTGAGCAATCCAGATGTTACCTATTCAAGGGAATATATGGAATATATGGATGTGTTAGTTCGCCATAATACAATGGATGTATCATCCCTGAAAAAACAGGCATGTGCAGTGGGAGAAGAGTATGCTAATGACAAAGATACTCGAGTAAATATGTCATATAACACGGTAAATAAATGTATCCAGTCCATTGAAAATCTATCTGCAGATTATACCATTACCAATTATTATTCGGCTAACTATTACATACGTGAGAATCATTGTGAAGATTTAACGGTTATGCCATATGAAAAGCACAGAACTTTCCAGGTAGGATTTCGATATGACACTGATCCAAGTTTAGTAGCTATATGTAATAAATGTATATATAGTATTCCGGATGGTGAAGTAGAGATTATGCTCATGGAATATATGGATTCGGTGGTTCATGATGTTACTCTTAAAACATTTATCAAAGCCAATCCATTTATGTGTATGGCAGTAGTTATTGTTATCTTTTCTTTATTGTTTGTTGGTATTTTTTCGATATTCTATGAAAGAGATAAAGCAAGCCGTATGCAAGCTTTGGAAGCGAAAAAATACGAATTGCTGGCTACACTTGCTGATGAATATTTCTTTGAGTATGATTATGCGAAGGAAAAGTTTAAGTTTGACTTGAAGTTTGAAAATGTAGCTGGGGCTGGAGCTACGAATAGTAAGAATGATTCTTCAGATAATCATGTGTTGAAACAATTTGTAGAACAGGTAAGTGATGCCTTGGAACAAAAACAAGATACGCAATTTAATATTGTGCTTGATAAGGAAAATGGAAGTAAACAATGGTATCGTGTCATTACCTCTGTTGTATTAGATGATAAACAACAACCAGTACATCTGATTGGTAAGATTGTAAATATCCAAAAAGAGATGGAAGAAGTGGCAACTTATCAGGATAAAGCACACAGGGATGCTTTGACCAAGTTGTATAATCGAGAAGGTTTAACTGCACATATGCCAGAAAAGGCAGATGGTATTATGCTTGCAGTTATGGATATGGATAACTTCAAGAGCGTGAATGATACCTTGGGGCATGATGGCGGTGACTATGCATTGATGTATTTTGCAGATAAGTTAGAAGAACATCTGGGTAAGGATTCGTTACTTGCTAGATTTGGTGGTGACGAATTTGTGGCAGTACTTGCCAATACATCTGAACAGGATGTCAGAGAGAAAATGGATTCACTTGTGAAATCTATGGATGCAATTCTTCGATATGCAGGGAATTCATGTAAGATTTCCATTAGTGCAGGTGCAGCATATTATAGTCATGTTTGTAGCTTTGATGAAATGTTTCATCAAGCAGATCAAATCTTATATGCAACGAAGAATGCAGGTAAAAATAGTTATAAATTAGAGAAAATTTTATAATAATGAAAGGATCGGTTTTAGTGGTTAGGACCGGTCCTTTTCAAGTGTTGAAAGGTGCGAATGACATTGGGGTCTGTGAAAAAAATGTGAAAAGGCACAGATTTATTGTTAGCTATTAGGAAACGTGTTAAAATTAAAGTAATATATAATGTAGATACAAACATGAAAATATACGATGATAAGTTATAACGATTAAAGGAATGAAACGTGAAATATTCAATTAGAAATCAGTTTGCATTAATATTTATTGGATTAATGGCAGGTACTGTTTTATTGTGTTGGTTCATTAATACCATATTTTTAGGTCAATACTATATACAGAGTAAGTTAGATGTTATCTATGGCGCTTATGATAAAATCAGTAGCGCAACACAAAGTGATAGCTTTAGCTCCATGGAATTTGAAAAAGAGTTGAATGATATTTGTAGTAATTCTAATATTACCGTGTGTGTAATGGATGCCAATTCACAGATGAAGTATGTATCCGTCAATGGTGGTAGACAACTTGAAGAACGTTTGCTGGGCTATATTTTTGGTATTCCAATGGATAATGCCAAGGTAATCAAATCAAGTGAGGATTACATTATCCAGAAGACGGGTGCAGCAGGTAATGAATACCTAGAGATGTATGGACGATTGAATACAGGGATTTCTTTTATTATGAGAACTCCATTGGAAAGTATTAGAGAGAGTGCCAAGATTGCTAATCGCTTTTTTGCTTATGTAGGAATTGGATGTGCTTTAGCGGGTGGCCTGATTATATGGTATACATCGCGTAAAATTACAAAACCAATTCTGGAGTTAAGTGCTATTTCAGAGCGTATGGTACAATTAGATTTTGAAGCGAAATACACAGGAAATGCACACAATGAAGTTGACATGTTAGGCGAAAATATTAATAAACTATCAGCTTCTTTGGAACATTCCATATCTGAATTAAAAACAGCCAACAATGAGCTGATGAAGGATATTGAACATAAGGAACGATTAGATGAGATGCGTAAAGAATTCTTGTCTAATGTGTCTCACGAGTTGAAGACTCCAATTGCGCTTATACAAGGATATGCGGAAGGTTTGAAGGAAGGAATCAATGATGATTCTGAGAGCAAAGAATTTTACTGTGAAGTCATTATGGATGAAGCTAATAAGATGAATATCATGGTTAAGAAGCTTTTGACTCTTAATCAATTAGAGTTTGGTAGTGATACGGTTAGTATGGAACGCTTTGATATTGTGGCACTGATTAAGAATTATATTCAATCGGCAGGAATTTTGACCAGACCAAATGAAATAGAAGTACGTATGGAACAGTATGCACCGATTTATGTATGGGCGGACGAATTCAAGATAGAAGAAGTGTTTATGAATTATTTTACCAATGCCGTGAATCACTGTGGCGGTGATAAGTTGATTGATGTGCGTCTGCTTGTGCAAGAGGGTAAAGTGCGTATATCTGTATTTAATACAGGAGACCCTATACCAGAAACGGCTATTCAACATTTATGGGAGAAGTTTTATAAAGTTGACAAAGCCCGTACAAGAGAGTACGGTGGTAGCGGTGTGGGATTATCTATCGTAAAAGCCATTATGGAAGCCCATAATCAAAAGTATGGTGTGGAAAATTACAACAATGGCGTACTGTTTTGGTTTGAATTAGAGACCGTACAGTAGTCTCATGTTATAGAAAGGGATGTGCCAAGTGCACTATGATTTATGAGAGAAGAGCAAGACGAAATAATATATACAAAAGTATTGCTAGTAGGGGTTGATACAGGTGAGGAAGAAGACTTTGAGCACTCTATGGAAGAACTGAAAAGCCTTGCCGAAGCTGCGTATAAGCAGGTGGTTGGTATTATTACCCAGAAATTAGAATGTGCTAATAAAGCACTTTATATTGGAACTGGAAAAGTAGTTGAGGTAAAAGAATTTGCAGAAGAATGCGAAGCAGAAGAGATTATTTTTGACAATGCACTGTCTCCCTCTCAGATTCGTAACCTTGGCAGAGAATTAGAATTACCTATTTTAGACAGAACCAATCTAATATTAGATATTTTTGCAATTAGAGCACAGACGAAAGAAGCAAAACTTCAAGTGGAGACAGCTAGATTACAGTATATGCTCCCACGACTGGTAGGAATGAATGAAGCGCTTAGCCGTCAGGGCGGTGCCAGTGGTAGTATGAGTAACAAAGGTGCTGGTGAGAAAAAGTTAGAACTTGACCGCCGTAAGATAGAGCATCGTATTAGTGAGTTGCGCAAAGAACTAGAACAGATTAGTAAGTCCCGTGATACTCAGCGTAAGCGCCGTAGTAGTTCTAGAATCCCCCAGGTTGCACTTGTTGGCTATACCAACGCAGGCAAATCTACCATTATGAATCGTTTAGTTGATAGACTGGGTGAGCAGGCAGAGAAGAAAGTGTTGGAGAAGGACATGCTATTTGCGACCTTGGAGACTAGCGTTCGTAGTATTGAATCGGATGACAATAAACCATTTTTCTTGGTAGATACCGTTGGATTTATTCATAAGCTGCCACATGGTTTGATAAAAGCTTTTCGCTCTACTTTGGAAGAGGTAAAGTACGCAGACTTGCTGGTACAGGTGGTTGACTTTTCGGATGAAAATTACAAACAACATATGGAAGTAACGGCGGATACCCTCCGAGAATTGGAAGTGAGTGACATTCCGCAGATTATAGTGTACAATAAATCTGACAAGTGTGGAGTAGACAATATTCCGCGTGTACAAGGCAAGCAGATATATATGGCTGCTGGTAAAAATATAGGAATAGAAGAGTTAGTGGAACTTATCAAGGAGCAGATTTATGCAGACAATCAAGATGTATGCTTTTTGATTCCATATGATAAGGGTGCTGTTTCTTCTTATCTGATGGAGAATGCAACGGTAAAAGAAATGGACTATCGGGAAGAGGGGATATTCCTAGAGGTCAATTGTCATAAGCAGGATGCATTAAAGTATTCATCCTATATTTTTACGAAAGAAAATTAGAATTAAGTGAGGGACGTATGGAGACAATTAATAATGAGGGAAAGGGACGGTTGGAACGATTAGAGGATCAAGTACAACAGAACCTTGCAGAATCAAGAGACTATTTGTTTTCTGATTATCTGCGTAAGATGAATCAGAGAATTATTGAGCAGAAGTATCAGATTGATTTGCTTCAAGATGAGTTGGAGCGAAATTGCAGATATTACCAGCAGAAGCAAGTACAAGTGCAAGAACCAGAACAAGTACAGGAACCAGTACAAGTACAGGAACCAGTACAAGTGCAGGAACCAGTACAAGTGCAGGAACCAATGCAAGTAAAAGAATCAGTGCAGAGCTATCAACAACCTACATTTCGTCAAGAACAGTATTTTGCTACACATGCTGCTATACAACAGGCACGGCATCAAAATGAAGTGAAAAAGAAAAAGAGTACCGAATTTACCATAGGTGCTACCGTATTAAGCGTGGTTGGTGGTGCATTTATTCTAACTGCGTTAGTTATGTTGGCAATGAACTACATGAATGACGTGGTAAAAGGTATTGGTATGTATGCAATATCTTTGGTGGTATTTTTATTATCAGAATTGCTTGTATATAAGAAGTTTCCTAAAATGGGTGCGGTGCTGACTGGTATTGGAATCGGTGGAATCTATATTTCCACTGCATTAAGTTATAGTATATTACAACTATTTAATGAATGGATTATGATGTTGTTATTACTATTAATAACAGCAGGTATATTCTGGTTGAATCGTAAAAGAGAATCTACTATTTTAAGAGTTCTCTCTTTTGTTATTTGTTATATATGCTTTTTGCCATTTATCAATACCATCGGTGAAGACGGATTTGTAATGTGGATTATATCCACGTTTATGATTAATGTACTGTGCATTATATTACCAGTTGGAGCTAAAAGAGACTTGTTGGATCGAGTGCAGATGGGAGTGAATACCTTTTTTACATTCCTATGTTGGGTTCAGCTAGATGACAACGCTGTTGCTATGGAATCGTTGCTATTGTTGTATTTTAGTTCTTTCTTTATAATACAGTTATTGTTAGCGACTCAAATAAAGAGAAATATCAAGAATATAGACATACCAAGACCAATGGGGGTTGGAGCGTTTGTTGTATACTGGATATGTAATTTTTTCCTTTTGTCGATGACTGCAATTGCATACGAAGACATTTTCGACAACCAGTTAGTTTTATATGGAAATCTGATTGCAGTTGCGATTGTGTGTGTAGTGCTGAGTGTTGTACTATGGAAGAGTAAGCACAAGTGGCATTTATACATATACATGACCTTGTTTGTAATGTATCCATTTTCGGAATGCGCAGGCATTTCAATAACTGCATGCGTATTGATTGCCATGGCGATTACGAAAGTGTTAGCATTACAAAATGTGAAATCCCTCCGCGTGTGGGATGTGTGTTTGACAACACTTGTCGCAATGGAAGCGATTGGGGAAACGAACCCTATGTGGTCTTATGTATATTTGGTGGCTATTATAATCTCGATTTTATTCATTAAACATTGGCAGACTTATTATGAGATTGTTTTAGTTGGAGCATTATTGTTATTTGTATATGATCGTCTAGTGTTTGAATTACAGATTCCAGCAATTGTAGGAATTTTATTGATGGCCTTATTACTTTTTAATAATGTAAAAAGATTTCAGGGCAAGAATATTATACTGTTCAATGTATTTGCATTAGTTGTGCAGATTATATGTAATTTAGTGTTGATGTTACCAGAGTTTGAACAGGAATACTTGATTTACATATTTACTTTGGTATTTAGTGTTGCAACTATATTACTTACCTTCCATGAATATTATCATATGGAGGTTAAAGGCAAAAATATCTTTTGGGCAGTATATCTTAGTTATATGGCATTGATTTTTGACTGGGAATGGCCGATAATTAATAGTATATTCATGATGTTAATTGCTTTGGTTTGTGTTGGAGTAGGATTTGCAGATAAACAAAAAGGAATTAGAATATATGGACTAGTGCTTTCTTTAGTTATTTGTGGTAAAATAGCGTTATACGATTTCCTTGGTGCAGCAACTGTACAGAAGATAATCCTTTTCTTCTCTGTCGGTGTTATTGCATTGGTTATTTCGGGAATCTACATTATATTAGAGAGAAAGAACTCGTTGACAGAAGAATCTAGATAACTACATTAACAATGGGGGTGCCTATGAAAAGTATCTATGCAAAAGTAAGTGCAGTTATGTTAATTTCAGCATTATCATTATCTGGTTGTGGCAGCACGGTGATAACAAATATGACAAGTGAACAATCAGAAATGATTGGAGAGTATGCAGCAACAATCCTTTTAAAGTATGATGCTAACTATGGAAGTCGCTTAGTGGATTTGTCTACTATTGAAGAGAGTCCTGAGGTAGAACTGAAAACACCAGAGATAGAAGAGGAAAAGCCGGTAGAAGAAAATACCACTCCTGTAATAGAGAAAGGTGAAGATGGACAGGGAGCTACGATTGGTGGTGTACAGGATATTGCAACAGTATGTGCCTTCCCAGAAGGATTAGAAATTAGTTATAAAGAATATCAGTTCGCAGAAGCCTATGATGATGAATCGTTTGAGTACTTTGCGCTAGAAGCATCGGAAGGCAAACAACTTTTGATATTAACATTTGATATCAAGAATACCGCTAATGAGAATCAAGAGGTAGATGTATTGGCTCAGGATGTTAAGATTAAGGTTACGGTTAATGAGGATATTTCAAAATATGCATTAACAACAATGCTTATGAATGATTTAGCTACATATCAAGATGTTTTAACACCAGATGAAGTGAAAGAAGTAGTGCTTATAGTAGAAGTGGAAGACTCTATGGAGGAAGAACTCCATTCTATCACTCTTAATGTTGAAAATGCGTCTAACTCACAAACAATTCAACTGTTTTAGTAATGAAAACAGTTAATTCAAACATTGAATAAGAGACAAAAAATGCGAAAAAGCCCATAAAATGGGCTTTTTTCATGCTTTGGAAAAATTGTTTTAAAAATTCAAAAAAATTATGAATTAAAGTGTTGACAAGAGTGCTTTCAGATGATATACTCAATTTCGTTGCTGAGGCAGACGCCAAAAGCTAACAAAAAACGACATCGAAAGATGTCAAAAAAACTTCAAAAAAGTTGTTGACAAAGCGAAACACCTGTGATAAGATAACAG
>CAZHEM010000092.1:0-11097 GCA_964531725.1 uncultured Acetatifactor sp. | reverse complement strand
CTAAAGATGTGATTTATTGGATTGGATACATTTATAGATATTGGCATTACTATACCGAGGAATCTAGTAAAGCAATTTATAAGCAGGCACCAGTGGAGACCATGAGGAGAAATTATCTGATGTTTCATACGATGGCTCCGGAAGTGGCGATAGGAAATCTAAAGGAGATTTATGAACAGAAAGGCAAGTAAATCGTTTCAATACTTAAATGAGTTATTCTGTGAATTGGCGTGAAAGAGTACGAAATGATGGACTTAATATTTGGTATAGTAAGGTAGGATTATAACACATAAAGTTAGGTTATATAAAAGATATATTTATTGGGAACAAGATACAAAATCAATATATATTACATTGTAAGAACTAAAAATTAAGGAGGCGTTATTTTGAAATACGAAAAAACAAAATTGTTTTGGAAAGCGGATGACAATGCAACGCATGTATATTGTATTCCATATGATGATAATGATGATTATTATGACTTCTTACGAAAATGTAGAGAAAAAGGATATAGACAGATAATTGTTACTGCGGAAATAATGATCGATATTATTAAATATGCATGTTTTGATAAGAATTGTAGAATCAATAAAATTGAGTTTATTGAGGAAGATGATGCGCTTGATTATGAGGTAAACGTGATACTTCAGGCAATGGCACAGAATCCGGCATATTTAAATGAATTAATAGAAAAGATAAGATTTTTAGAAGAAAAGTCATCTATTGATTTGAAACGAGTTTACGTTAGAAGCCAATATAAGGAGGGAGGCGCAAGCTTTTTTGTACAGGCAAATGGTATAATTGGTATTAGTCAAGGGGCATATGAATCTATGTCCAAAGAAATAAGTTCTATAGTAGAGAGGAGCTTGTTTCAATGATAAGAAAAGTATGTAAACTACTGACACCGATTTTAAGTGCGGTAATAGGAATATTATGTGCGAATCAATTCAATATATTTACCCTTTTTACTTTCGTTTCGCAAGAAAACGCATATGAGTATTGTATAACAGCGTATTTTGCAATAGCGGACATTATACTTGAGGAATTCATAAAATTAGTAGAAAAGTTGTTGGCTTCTTGCGTGGGAAAAGTTGAAGCTATTATATATCCTGTGTCGAGTAACGCAGATATAGCGTCGAATGCTGTTTTGGATTTTAATAGTGAAGGACTTGCAGAGATTAGAGTATTAGTGAAGATTACAGGAAACAGAAAATATTTTAGAAATACGGAATTACAGATTAAGAGTCCAGCATTCATTGATATTCAGGGAACCAAGAAAGAGGCAGTGGCTAGAACGAATAGCGAGGGATATTCAATCAATTTATATGATTTATTTGGAAAATGTGAGAAGACTTCTTTCGAACAGACCTTTAGAATTGTTATGGCCCAGGCAGAAGTAGAAGGAGACTGCACTGCAAAGATAGAGCCAGAAATAAAAGGAAAGCATTTAAATGTGATGTACAAACATAATTATTTACAAATCAGAGCAGGAGTGAGATAAATGGCAGCGACAACGAGATGGAGAGATACAGAGATAGAGCTTTTTGATGTGGCCCTTGCAAGTCTTATTGACGAGGTTACTTCAGAGGAAAGAATAAGTAACATAACGTGGGATAACTGGAATTTACAGAAAATGTTTGAGGAAAATCAGCATATATCCCTTAATGGCAGAGACGTAACCTATAATTACATAAAATATTCATATGATCAAACAACAGTAGGAGAGTTGTATGTGGAAGACCGACTCGTAAGGAAAGAAGGATTTATTATTGCATATAATAATGGTTCGGGAATTAATTATATTGTTGATCAAAACTCTTCAGCAATGAAGCTATTGCGAAAGTTGCTTTCTTATACAGGAAGAAATGAGCTAGAAAAGAACTCATTTGCACTATCAAACGATTTCTTTATTTGGTTAATATATAGAGTCTATAATGCAAATTATGCAATTGAAATAGCGCCAAAAGATTTAAGATTGGATTCTATTAAAGGATTCAAAGGTGATACCGAAGATTTTCAAACAAAAGTATCCGCTAGTGGAGAATCCGTTATGAATATAATAAGCACATTATCTTTCTTATTAGAGAGTAGCAATTTAAATCAAGTAAAATTGGATTTAAATTATGCAGAACATAGTAGTATTAGTCTTTTATTGCAAAAGGGGACGGTTAATGCATATTTTGATGATTATGTAGGTCCTTATGAACAGGAAGAGCTAATGGAGCAAAAAATTGCAAAGTTGTATTTGACAGTGTACTTGGAAGTGCTACCTTACTTACTTCAAGAGTACAATACAGACATAGGGAATGACTTGTGGAATAATGACGTATATATTGCTTTTTTGCGTAGTGTAGCAACTACTTTGACGGAAAAGATACAGACAAAAATAGCTACATTAGAAGACAACAATATATAATTATAATGGAACTAATGTAGGATATGTTTTTGGCTTTAGAATTATGAGTTTGGAGGAGCACTATAATGCCTAAAAAGGTGGTAAAATTTATTGATCTGTTTTCGGGAATGGGAGGTATTCGACTTGGGTTCGAGCAGGCGTTCAAAAAGGCAGGTTATAATACTAAATGTATACTTACTTCAGAGATAAAAGAGGCCGCTATAAAGGCACATCAGCTGAATTTTCCGGGAGAAGATATTGAAGGAGATGTCACCCAAATTGATACTAAGGATATAGAGGATTTTGATTTTTTGTTGGCAGGATTTCCTTGTCAGGCATTTAGTGTTGCTGGAAAACAAAGAGGATTTGCAGACACGCGAGGTACTTTATTTTTTGAAGTTGAGAGGATTCTTAGAGATAAGAAACCCTATGGTTTTATTTTGGAAAATGTAGAAGGGTTAGTTACGCATGATAAAGAGAAGTCAACAGATGAGATAGGGCGTACGTTGAAGACAATAATTCATTCTCTTCAGACAATGGGGTATGAAGTAAGTTGGAAGGTACTTGATGCAAAGAATTTTGGATTGGCTCAAACAAGAAATAGAATATATATTGTGGGTACATTGACGAATAAGGTTTCTTTAGATAATTTTACTAAAAAATCAAAATCGTTTGGTAGAATTCAGGAAAATGGATTGCCTACAGTTGATGATGATTTTACGCGAGCCTTATTGACAATATTTCAACCTCAGGAATTGTATGGTAAGTCTATTAAAGACAAGCGAGGTGGAGAAAATAACATACATAGTTGGGAGCTAGGTGTTAGGGGAGAAACCACCGTTCAGGAAAGAGACCTATTGAATCGTCTCCTAAAAGAACGAAGAAAAAAGCATTGGGCTGAAGTTATAGGTATTGATTGGATGGATGGAATGCCTCTTACGGCAGATCAAATTAGGACTTTTTATGATTCGGATCAATTAGATGATATGTTGGCGCATCTGCTTGAAATGGGGTATTTAGTACATGAACACCCAAAGAAAAAGCTTACGATTCAACATGAGGACGGCAGAACATCTTATGAGCGTATTCCAGATGAAAGTAAACCTAAGGGCTATAATATTGTTACTGGAAAATTAAGCTTCGAATTTAGTCAAATACTGGATCCATATACAGCAACACCAACAATGGTAGCAATGGATATGGAGAGAGTGGGTGTTGTAGATGGGACAGGCATTAGGAGACTTACATTGAATGAAGGACTAGCTTTATTTGGCTATCCTAAAAAATATTCCCTTGATATATATGATACTGAAAGCAAGAGAAGAAAAGCGGGATTTGATTTGTTAGGAAATACAGTATGTGTTCCGGTTATTCAAGCGGTAGCAGAACGACTTGCTGATAGTTATACTTCGTATCTTGCAAAACAGGAGGCATAGAAGAATGAATAATATGAAACCAAAAGCACAATCAATAGAAGAGTTTATTAGAACTGCAACCATGTTTTATATTGATGAGGATCTTGAGAAAGAGTTCGATGAAGAAGTTGAAAAAGATGTAGAAGAAATTAAAGCAGAGCTTCTTGGAATAACTACAGATGAAGGATTAAAAAATTATATTAGAACAAATCCAAAATCTTTAGATCGCATTACAAGTATTATGAACATTTCAGAAGAAAAGTTCAAGAGAATTGTTACAATGCTTAGAATTGAGAAAGGATATATACCTACTGGAGAATGGTCGCTCGCAGGATTGAGAGGGCAGATGATTTCTTCGGAAGAATGGATGGATGAAGTTTGTAGCCTACTTAAAAGTGGATCGCGTATGGAATCATATCAACGTTTAGTACCAGGATTCTATTTGACCAATTTTACTATAGATGCAAATACAATGGGGAGAATTGCTAGTGATGATGAGATTAGAAGATTGGTTAAGCAGGGCTATGAAGGACGATATAATAATAAAATAGGTGATAGTTTTTACAATCGAGTATATCAGTATGTAAAAAGAATATGTGATTTGGAGGGGCTTACATCACATTCGAAGGAAGAAGTGCCAATGGCAGAACGAGCAATATCTATTGCTATTCCAGATGCTCAGCATCCGAGAATATTGATTGATGTTACATATGGTATTACGACTTCAAGTGCCCAGACTAAATACGCAGAGAAGACGGAGGCTTTGTGTAAGATTCTTCGAGAGAAAAATTACCAAAAGCCAGATAATGAAAGGATAATATACATCAATGTTGTTGATGGGGCCGGATGGGTTGCAAGGCAATCGGATCTTAACAAGATTCATAGAAGTTCAGATTATTTAGTGAATTTAAATACTCTTGAAACGATAAAAAAAGTTATAAACTATTATTTGTAGAAATCGAGGAGAAGGACATATGAATGCAGAGCAGAGAAAAGAGGAATTGGCGAGAATTAAGGCTGGAGAGCCGACAATGACGGGGATAACCCTCACTTATCATGGAGAAAGAACAAAGTTTAATGCATATAAGATACCACTTAGCATTCTTACATATAACCCATATAATGGAAGAATTGGTGCAGAAGTAAAATCTTATGAACGACAGCATCATGTTCTAAATCCTGATGATCCAAAAGATGTTGCTGTAATTGAAAAATTTTTGTGGGATTCAAAACCGGATGCCAATGAGAGAACTAAGAAAAGCTTGTTGGAAGACCATCAACAACGCTATGGTATTGTTACTGCTGATGGAAAAATTATAGATGGAAATAGAAGAGCTAGTCTGCTAAATAACATTTGGCGTGATGATTCTATTCCAGCAAATGTTAAGCAGCATACGCAATATTTTGAAGCGATTATTTTACCAATTGATGCGGACAGAAAAGAAATACTTCGACTTGAAACAACGTATCAGATGGGTGAGGATGCAAAGGTTGACTATGGCCCAATTGAAAAGTACCTTAAAGCTGGTGACTTGCGAGAAGAAGGTTTTTCTGATAGTGAAATAGCTAATTTCATGGGTGTGAAGCCTAAAGATGTAGCATGGTACTTGAGAATTTTGGAACTTATGAATGAGTATTTAGATACGTATGGTTATACTGGAATATATACAATGCTTGAAGAGACAGAAGATCCATTCCAGAAGCTTGAATCGGCTCTTAGAGGATATAAGGGTGGTGGTGTTACAAAGATGTGGGGATATGATGTGGAAACGGATGTCTCAAATCTGAAAGCTATTGCGTTTGATTATATTAGATTAGGGCTTGATCAAGTGGATTTTCGAGATATTATTAGAAAGCCAACTAAGGCAATGACGGATGCTAGTTTATTCGCAAATGAAGAAATATGGAAACAATTTTCAGAGGATCATTTTACAGTTGTTGACGAAGTGGAAGAAGAATCAGTGGATGATATTATCCGTGAAAATCCGGACGGTGATTTGAAGCGTATGATGAGAGCTCGAGATACGGCGTGGAGAGATAAAGTAAGCAAAGCACTTAATGAAAACTTTAACAGGTCAAGAGATAAGCTGAACAATAAACAGCAGGCAGCTGAGCCGATGAAGTTGTTACAAAAAGCGTTATCAGCGTTGTCTGCGGTAGATACAAGTCAGCCATCATTTAAGTCAGACTCGGGAGTGGATGAATATCTTAAGAATATTATGGAGATAGCGAAACAGTATTCAGAAATATATAATAGTTAGGCGGTAATGTAGATGGCAGTTTTGAAAGTGGATACAAATGAAACGGAAGATTTAGTATATGTTACAGGTGATATAGAGAGAATTATTTCTAATAAACGTGCAATGCGTTTACTGAAGGACAATGCAATTTTTACGCTCAAAGATTGCTGCATTGAGTTTGAAGTAGGTGACGATTTAAACAAATGTATAAATCGAATTAGGACGGCTGCAAAATATGCACAATGTGAGATTGAGGTGCAGGATAATGCAAGTTATGGTATTCAGGCATATTACGAGGAGGAACAGAATTTTGCTGAGTTTTCTCAAAAAGCATTGAATATAAGGAATAATAATTGCAATATTGATGAGTTTAAAGCATTTAAGGACTCTCTTATAGACAATATGCAAAGTAGAACATTATATGAATTGCAAATGTTAGCAGCATACCATCTTGCCTTTTCTCAAAATGCATGTAATTTTTCTGTGCCAGGGGCAGGAAAAACTAGTGTTGTATACGGAGCGTATTCATATCTTCATAATTTGCCAGATTATGACACAAAAAAGGTTGACAGATTGCTTATAATTGCTCCACTAAATGCCTTTGCCCCTTGGGAATTAGAATACGAGGAATGTTTTGGAAGAAAAGCTACATCAAAGCGTTTATCTGGGAAACTTGATATTGATGAGAAGAAACAATATCTCTACAGTATGAATCCGGCAGAAATCACATTGATATCATATGCTTCTGTGATTTCATTAGTGGATGAGTTAGCATATTTTTTACGAAAACATCGTGTTATGGTAATTCTTGATGAAGCGCATAAGATTAAGAATACTAAAGGAGGTATTATATCTCAGAGTATTATGTCATTGGCAAGTGGTTGCAAATCTAGAGTGGTGCTTACGGGTACACCAGCGCCTAATGGATATGAGGATCTTTACAATCTTTTTAAATTTATTTGGCCAACAAAAGATATTATTAAATTTCACATTGGTCAATTACGGGATATGTCGCAGGCTTCAGATGATCCGAGGGTTTCATCTTTGCTTGATGCGATATCGCCATATTTTATTAGGATTAAAAAGAGTGATCTTGGAATTCCACCTGCGACAAATCATGACCCTATTAGAGTGGAAATGAAGCCTTCACAAAGAAAGATATATGACTACATTGAGAAACAGTATATTAGTGATATAGCAAAAAGCAAGGATCAGCAGTTTAAATATGAGTTAATAAAGGCACGAATGATAAGGTTGATGCAGGCTGCTACAAATCCGGCGTTATTAAGTCAGCCGCTAGATGAGTTTGCTCAAGCTGAAAACATTGATTTTTCGATGGTACAAGACGATTCGGTAATGCTTCAGGAAATACTGAGGTATTCGGAGGTTGAGATTCCAGCAAAATATGAAGTGGCCAAGGAATTGATTAAAAAAATTATTGCTGATGGCGGAAAAGTAATAGTATGGGCTTGTTATATAAAAAACATTGAGCATTTCAAGGATTATTTGGCATCACAAGGAATAGAGGCTAGAACTTTGTATGGTGCGACTCCGATTGCAGGTGATGAGGTTGCCGAAGATGATGAAGAATATTCGCTTACAAGAGAGGCTATTGTTAAGGAATTTCATGACCAGAATAGTACGTTTAAGGTTATCATTGCAAACCCCTTTGCAGTTTCGGAATCGATTTCATTACATAAGGCGTGTCATAATGCTATTTATTTGGAACGTTCATTTAATGCGGCGCATTTCTTGCAGTCCAAAGACAGAATACATCGATATGGGTTAAAAGAGGGCTTGTTATATAAAAAACATTGAGCATTTCAAGGATTATTTGGCATCACAAGGAATAGAGGCTAGAACTTTGTATGGTGCGACTCCGATTGCAGGTGATGAGGTTGCCGAAGATGATGAAGAATATTCGCTTACAAGAGAGGCTATTGTTAAGGAATTTCATGACCAGAATAGTACGTTTAAGGTTATCATTGCAAACCCCTTTGCAGTTTCGGAATCGATTTCATTACATAAGGCGTGTCATAATGCTATTTATTTGGAACGTTCATTTAATGCGGCGCATTTCTTGCAGTCCAAAGACAGAATACATCGATATGGGTTAAAAGAGGGGATAGAGACCCATTATTATTATCTTGTGTCAGCTGATTCTGTAGATGAAACAATTCATCAAAGGCTATTAGATAAGGAACGCCGGTTGATGGAGATTATCGAAAGTATGCCCATTCCATTATTCGATAATTATCTTGATTCCGATGGAGATGAAGATATCAAGGCGGTATTGAGGGATTATGCTAAACGAGTTAAAACGATATAATAACATTGGTGATGTGAATGGTATCACCTATTTCTTAAATCAAATAGTATCTCAGGAAAAAATGCATACAGAGTCACTCAAAAAGATATGTGAGTTAAGAAATGAGATGCGATTAAATTTTAATGCGGCATTATTATTAGTCATTTATCTTGGTGTGGTAGAAGAAAAATCGGGATGTTTATATCTTACAGAGATAGGAAAAGGCTTGACGGAGGGTAGAAATACTGTAGAAGAGTTTTGCAAATTGTGCTTGAAAAAGACAATAACAGATAATCTTTTAGATATTTCAGCGGTACATTATAATGTCCTCAACAATGAATATGTAATAGAGCGATGTGGTTTTGCAGTATCATTTGCATTATTTAGAAATCTTCTGATTCAATATCACGCATTATTAGAGCGTTCAGGAAATTTAGTTATATCTTCAGAATATGAGTCGCTTTTTATTGAGTTTCAAAAAAGAAATAAAGTGAAAAAATCTTTAGAAAAACTGAAAAAGCAACTTGAAGAGCAGGAGCGTCAGGGAGCACAAGCAGAAGAATTTGTTATGCGATATGAGGAAAAAAGATTAGAAAAACACCCAAGAGTCAGTCAAATCAAGCAAATTTCTGTTATCGATGTAAGTGCTGGATATGATATTGTATCATTCGCGAATGATGAATCAAATGTGTATGATTTATTTATAGAAGTAAAATCCTACAAAGGGAGTCCGCATTTCTATTGGAGTCAGAATGAAATTGAAGTTTCAAAGTTATATGAGGACAAATATTGTATCTATTTAATTGATATTGCTCAAATTGATGATCCCTTGTATGAACCGCAGATTATTAGAAATCCGTCTCAAAATGTGCTTAATAGTGACCTTTGGATTATGAATCCAACTTCCTATATGGTAATGCCGATAGAGTGAAAGGTGTTGTTTGTAGACGTCTAAGAAGGAGCGTATTGTAGTTGAAGATTTGTTCAATTAGGATGTACTGAGAGACGTTTTTTGAGAAGGAGTATGTTATATGGAAATTGCTTTTGAAAATCTTAAGGATGCCGATTTAGTAGTAGATACGGTATATAAAGGCGGGAATGTTAGCGGAAAGGGCTCAGAAGTTTTATCAAAATTAATGCCAGGGTGTAGCAATTCGGGTGGTTTCAGAAAAGTAATGAGAAAAGATGGATCAGGCTTGCCGGCATATGTTGTTCTATACACATCTATGCAAGAACTGGCATGGCCTGATTACCTGGATGAGGAAACAGGTATTTTTCGTTATTACGGAGATAACCGAAGCCCGGGGAAAACGATTTTGGATACCCCAAGAAAGGGAAACCAACTGTTGGAATTTGTTTTTGATTGCTTAAATAGTAGGGATGGATCAATAAAGAATATTCCCCCATTTTTCATTTTTAAAAAGACTGGATGCGGTTGGGATGTAAAGTTTTTAGGATTGGCTGCGCCTGGGAATCCTAAAATATCACCAGATAAAGATTTGGTTGCTTTTTGGCGAACAATGAATGAAGAGCGTTTTCAAAATTATGAAGCATATTTTACGGTTCTAGAGACTGAACAGGCAATTGATCGAAGATGGTTGGATGCATTGATATATGATCATGATAATAGCATGCAGTATGCCCCTGAAACTTGGAAGCGTTTTATGATGAAAGGGAGAAATGGAATTGTACCTCTTATTGCAAAAAAGATTTTAGACGTGCCGACGAAATATGACCAATTGCAGAGTGATAATGAAGGGCGTGTATGTTTGCAGCGAATAAGAGAATATTATTCACGTTTTTCGCAGGGATTTGAAAATTGTGCAAAAGATTTATTGGAAAAAATTGATGACAAATTCCAAGATTTTGAGTTAACAAGACCGTGGCGAGATGGCGGAAGAGATGCGTTAGGATATTATGTTATTAGTCCAGGAGGGAAGGCGAATTCTCCGCTTAGAATTGATTGTGCTTTGGAGGCTAAGTGTTATTCAGAGAAAAATTCAGTGGGGGTTCGTGAGATGTCTAGACTTATTTCGCGAATTAGATATCGTCAATTTGGAGTAATGCTAACGACAAGTTATGTTGATGCGCAGGCATATAAAGAAGTTATAGAGGACGGACATCCAATATTGATTGTAACAGCAACTGATATAGCGCAGACATTACGACGCAATTCAATAACAAGTGATAATGTTGATGAATGGCTTGAAACTTTATCTGAGGTGGATAACAGGAGAAATAAGAGATTGATTTCCTATGCTACAAAAATAGGAGATATGATTACATAGGTTTTCTTTGCAGGTGAAGATTCAAAAAATGAATTCAACTTCTGGTCACAATGACCAAAAGTTTCCCTCAACAGAATAAGTAAAACATTACACATGCCAGTGAGATTACAGTTTTGTAGTTTCACTGGTATTTTTTATGCACTTTTGGTCACGATGACCAAAAGTGACTAAGGACCAAGATTCGGGTTTTAGGGGTTACCCTAATGTGAACAGCCTGGCTGTTCAGCGGTGTTGTCGCCTAAGATTCGTACAACCTTAGGCGTATCCTGTTACTTTCGCCAAATAGTGGCGTTGCCTATTTTTGTGTTGGAAGGCACTGATTTTCAGATATAAGTCTGGAGGTTGGTGTCTTTTGTTATGCCGCCCATGAACGGATATTAGTCGCTGTAGTCAATTTATGAAAAATTTGTTTCAGTTTTTGTCCGCCAGCAATTTTTGACTCCATGTATAT
>CAZHEM010000091.1:0-11110 GCA_964531725.1 uncultured Acetatifactor sp. | reverse complement strand
CCCATAATCAGAATCTCTTCCAATTCCTCATAGAAGTCGTCATCTATCGCACTAAATCCGCTAAATACCGAATCAATACCATGAACGATATTCTCACGAGTCTTACTTAATCCCGCTTTTAGTCTAGCGAAAAAGCCTTTCTTTTCTTCGCTCATATTACATGCCGCCTTTCTAATCTTGTCTAATCCGTCAATTCATTGTCAATTAAATTAACGCTTACCAATGTAGATACGCCTTTCTCCTGCATGGTAATACCATAGAGACGGTCTACCTGTTCCATTGTACCACGTCTGTGTGTAATTACAATAAACTGAGTATTTTTTGTTAGCTTATGTAAATATTTTGCAAATCTACCTACGTTAGAATCATCCAATGCAGCTTCAATCTCATCCAAAAGACAGAATGGAGATGGTTTCAGATTCTGAATTGCAAAGAGCAACGAAATTGCCGATAACGCTTTCTCACCACCTGACAGCTGCATCATATTCTGCAATTTCTTTCCTGGTGGTTGTGCAATGATACGAATACCTGCCTCAAGGATATCTTCATCCTCCATAAGCTCAAGGGTACCCTTACCACCACCGAACAATTCCTTAAATACCTTATCAAATTCACGACTGATTTCTGCGAACTTCTCAGTAAACTGCTTTCTCATAGCAGTGTCAAGTTCTTCAATAATGCCTTCCAAAGTCTTCTCAGCCTCAACCAAATCATCATGCTGGGTCTTCATGAAAGTATAACGTTCCATTAAGTTCTTATAGTCCTCAATAGCATTAACATTAACATCACCCAACTTCTTTATCTGGTCTTTCAAAGAAGAAATCTCTCTCTTCATTGCTGACAAATCTGTCATTTCTTCATCACGAATAGAAGCAGCATCACTTAAGGTAATCTCATACTCATCCCACATATAATTAATCTGGGCTTCAATGGAATCCTCCAGTTTCTCTTTCTGTGCATTAAGACGATATACTTCCTTATCCAAAGAAGTCATGCGCTCAGCAAGTTCTTCTCTGCTCTTAAAGAAGTTCTTCTGCTTTGCAGTAAGTTCTTCCTTACGAGCGATATCACCTTTTAACTTATTCTCAGATTCGTTTTGTGCATCATGGGAAGCTGCAATGGTCTTCTCAATCTCTAGAATGTTCTGCTGTTTCTGTTCAATTGCTTGTTCATTGTCAGCAAGGGCATCCATAATCTCAGCAAGCTCATACTCAAATCTCTCAATTTCACTATTGATACGATCCACGTTAGATTGCTGGAAGGTCTGAGTCTGCAACATCTTCTCAACCTTCAAATCCCATTCGCTCACCTTGCTGGCAGCTTCTGTTTCAGCAATACGCTTTTCTTCCAACTCCTTCTGGAATGCAAGAATTTGCTCTTGAGTATTTTTTTCCAACTTTTCACTATCAGAAAGTTCCTTCAAAATGGATTCTTTATTGTTCTGAATCTCAAATACCTTGCTTTCAATCTCTTTTTCTTCCATTTTCAAAGACTGAACGCCTTCCACTTCTTCCTGCATACGTTCTCTAGCTTGTGCAATATTTAATCTTGCAGTGTTCTGCTCAATAGATTTACGCTGGATATCCGCTTTTAAGCTTTCCAATTCCATACGAAGCTTATTTCTGCGACTCTTGGTATCTTCAATCTCTTGGTTAATCTGGTCAACGGTCTCAAGAAGCTGTTTTACTTTCTTCTCCAGTTCTTCCATCTCTCGTCTACGACCAAGGAGATTACTATTATTCTTGAATGCACCACCACTAATAGCACCACCAGGAACAAGAAGTTCGCCTTCTAAGGTAACCATACGAACACCGTAATCAAACTTTCTAGCAATCTTAACCGCATGGTCTACATTATCAACCACTACAATTCGTCCAAGCATTGCCTTGGCAACATTGCGATACTCATCTGCAATCTGCACCAACTCATCAGCCATTCCAATAACGCCCTTTTCTTTCAGAGCATCTGGATTCTTGAATTCCTGTGGATTAGTAATACTAGTTAACGGAAGGAAAGTTGCTCGTCCGAGACGATTCATCTTTAGGAACTGAATCATCTTCTTAGCAGTCTCTTCATCATCTGTAACGATATTCTGAATATTACCACCAAGTGCAGTCTCAATAGCAGTCTCATACTTCTTCTCTACTTTAATGATATCTGCAACTACACCGATAATGCCTTTTTCTTTTTCCTTCTGTTCCATTACCTTCTTAACACTACCGCCATAACCATCATAACGTTCTGTAATGTTAGAAAGAGCATCTAATTTAGACTTTTCTTGATGATAATTAGTCTGTGTCTCGCGAAGTTTTGCATCTTTTCTAGTCAAACTTTCCCTGATATCACCAAGTTCTAACTCTGTCGCAGCTTCTTTCTCTGTCATCTGACGAAGTTCTTCTGTAACAGTCTCAAAAGTCTCTTCCAACTTCTTAATATTCTCTTCTCTGGCAGCCTCATCAGATTTTGCACGGAGAAGTCTGGAATTCAATTCTGCCTTACGAATATTAATCTGCTCCATCATAGTATCAAAACGTCCCATCTTGGACTTGATGGTAGCACGCTGATTCAATTCACCAATAATGGTGTTCTTACCTGCTTCAATATTATTGTTAAGTTCTTCAATCTTACTCTGAATCTCTTCCAGATTAGCCTTTACCTGATTAGCAGTATCGGTAATCTCCTGTACCTGCGCATCAATGGCATTTTTTTCTTCCAGAATGCCTTCTTTGTCTTTATTCTTAGCAGCAATCTCTTCCTGCAAAGCATTACGACGATTGTTTAAGTGAGTTTCACTACCCTTAGCAGAATTAATCTGCTCTTTCAAGACATTAATCTCACCTTCTAACTTGCCACGTAAAAGCCCAGTATCTGTCACCTGACTTCTTGCCTGTTCAATAGCGGCATCCAGACTTTCAATTTCCTCCTGAATGCGCTCATATTCTTCCTTAATACCTTCGTACTTTTCAGAAGTATCAGATAAATCACCACTTGCAATCTGGAACTTCTCTTCTGTAGCCTGTAGCTGTTCCTTAATACGTTGATTCTCCAACAAGAAAACATTTACATCTAATGTCTTTAATTCTTCTTTTTTCTTAAGGTATACCTTTGCCACCTCAGACTGCTTCTCTAATGGTCCAACCTGTTTTTCTAATTCTGATAAAATATCACTTACACGAGTAAGATTCTGCTTCTCGTTCTCAAGCTTGGTCTGCGCTGCCGCTTTACGTCTCTTGAATTTAACGATACCAGCCGCCTCATCAAACAACTCTCTACGCTCTTCTGGCTTACCACTTAGAATTTTATCAATCTGGCCCTGACCGATAATAGAATAACCTTCCTTACCGATACCAGTATCATAGAACAACTCATTTACATCTTTCAATCGACATGGCGCACCATTAATTAGATATTCACTTTCTCCGGAACGGTAAATTCTTCTGGCAACAGTAACTTCATCAAAATCAATCGCTAACTGATGATCTGAGTTATCCAATGTGATTGCCACATAAGCATAGCTTAATGGCTTTCTCGTCTCTGTTCCCGAGAAAATGACATCCTGCATACTAGAACCACGCAACTGCTTAATACGTTGCTCACCAAGTACCCAACGCACAGCATCTGCTACATTACTTTTTCCACTACCGTTAGGTCCAACAATACCTGTAATTCCGTTGTGGAATTGGAACATAATCTTATTTGCAAACGATTTAAAACCATGTACCTCAATACTTTTTAAATACATACCCTTTATCCCTCAAGAACAAAAGTGCTTTATAGGCCGCCTGTTGTTCCGCCGCCTTCTTTGTCCTTCCTTTTCCTTGTCCTAGACTTTCTTCTTCCATAAATACTTCTACTATGAATGTTTTATCATGTTCTGGACCATTTTCCTCTAACAATTCATAGCGAATTGCCTTCTTAAGCTTACCTTGAGCCAACTCTTGAAGGTTACTTTTACTATCATAAAATAACTGCTTATTCTCCAAATCAGATAAAATGAAGCGTTTAATAAACCTCTTCGCAGGCTCCATTCCACCGTCCAAATAAATGGCACCTATTACCGATTCACAAACATCCGCAATAATACTATCACGATTTCTTCCACCAGTACTTTCTTCGCCTTTTCCGAGGCGTAAGAATTTACCAATCTCTAAGTCCTTTGCGCAAAATGCCAACGAAGGTTCGCATACCATAGAAGCACGCATTTTTGTTAAATTTCCTTCTGAAAGTTCCGGAAAATTTTCAAACAAAAATTCACTAGATACCAATTCTAACACAGCATCTCCTAAAAATTCCAGACGTTCATAATGTTTGGCTCTATTAATCTTCTGTTCATTGCTAAAAGAGCTATGAGTAATAGCTTGCTTTAACAATTCCTGATTATGAAAATGGTAGCCAATTCTCTCTTCTAATGTCTGTAAGGTATATCCCTCCAGCATAATCAACTTCCTTCCTAATATCTAACACTAAAAAAACAAGTATTCCCGAATTGAGATTCAGGAATACTTGACTTGTTCGTCTTAGTTCAAAGCACTTTTAATCATTTCAACTGCTTCTTCAACAGTAGTAATCTTCTCTGCTTTCTCTGCTGGAATCTCAATGTCAAACTCTTCTTCGATTCCCATAATAATCTGGAATACATCTAAAGAGTCAGCTCCCAAGTCATCCATAAAAGTAGTCTCTAAGGTAATTTCCTCAGGATCAACGTTTAATACTTCTGCGATTACTGTTTTTAACTTTTCAAATTCCATAATAGTTCCTTCCTTAATCTTCTAATACAATTTTTTCTTTAATTTTGTCATTGATTTTTTGTTCTTTAAATGTGATACACTGCAAGATTGAGTTCTTCACTTCAATAGCTTTACTACTTCCATGTGTCTTAACTACCAAACCATTCAAGCCGAGTAAAGGAGCCCCGCCATGTTCATCTGTACTGAAAGATTTCAATGTAGTCTTCAAAGCGGGCTTTACAAGAAGTGCTCCTATCTTACTTCTAAGAGTACTCATCATACCACTCTTTACCTTCTTAATTAAGGTAGCACCTACACCCTCGTAAGTCTTAAGAATAACATTTCCTACAAATGCTTCACAAACAATAACATCTGCAACTCCTGCTGGAATATCTCTTGCCTCTACACTACCTATAAAGTTAATCTCTGGGCAATTTTTCAGCAACGGAAATGTCTCCTTAACTAGAGCATTACCTTTTTCCTCTTCTGCACCAATATTCACAATTCCCACTTTTGGGTTTTCAACGCCCATAACACTTTCCATATAGACGCTACCCATCTTTGCAAATTGTACTAAGTGTGAAGAACGGGCATCAACATTTGCACCACAATCTATCAAAAGGCTTACTCCATTTTCTGTTGGAATAAGAGGAGCTAAAGGTGCTCTCTCCACGCCCTTGATACGACCTACAATAACCTGTCCGCCAACCAATACTGCTCCAGTACTTCCTGCTGAAACCAAAGCATCACAGGTTCCGTCTTTTACCATATACATACATTTTACAATGGAAGAATCTTTCTTCTTACGAATCGCCATTACTGGTGGCTCAGCAGTCTCAATTACCTCACTGGCATGTACAATCTCGATTCTTTCAGCATCATAAGTGTACTTTCCCAATTCTGCTTTTATTGCATCCTCAAGACCAACCAAAAATACTTTTACCTGCTTGTTCTCATTAACAGCTTCTACCGCACCTTTCACAATCTCAGCCGGGGCATTATCTCCGCCCATAGCATCCACTGCTACGTTCACTATATCTGCCATTTTTCTTCCCTTCCATATAAAATATTTTCATAAAAATACCTTTCTTTACTATACTAGACCACTATATAAAAATCAAGCTATTTTTATAGGAAAAAAACTGTGGTTTTTACAAGGAATCAAATACACATAAAAAGCAATGAAAAAGGCTTCTCCTTACGGAAAAGCCTATACTTTCATGTTGAACTATTAATTAATCAACGCTAACAACTTGTTTCTTGTTATAAGAACCACAAGCTTTACAAACTCTGTGAGGCATCATAAGAGCACCACATTTGCTACACTTTACTAATGTAGGAGCACTCATTTTCCAGTTTGCTCTTCTCTTATCTCTTCTACCTTTAGAAGATTTATTCTTAGGACAAATAGACATCGTTACACCTCCTTATTCGCGTTGAAGATATCTTTTATTACTGCCATACGTGGGTCTGGCACGAAACTATCGCAATCACATTCCCCCATATTGAGATTCTGTCCACACACAGGGCATGTACCCTTACAGTCTGATTTACACAGAATCTTCATAGGCCAGTTTACTAAAATTTCATTATACACAAAAGTCTCTACATTCAAATGATAGCCTTCCATATAAGACATATCATCATCTTCCTCATCTTCTGTGGTAACCTCTGGAGAAGTAACTACTCTGTCGAATACAAGATTCAATGTTGTAGAAACCTCACTCAAGCATCTGTCGCATCTTGTGTCAAATACAAGCTTCACACTGCCCTCTACCTTTGCCTTATCCACACCGATATTTGTAAAAGTAAATTCAATTGGTGACTTCTCCGTGATAAGATACTCACCCATTCTGCTTGTAAAGCTGTTCATCTCAAGTTCTACTGTGGTATTCACCACTTTGCCTTCGGATGTTAATACATCAGATAAATTCAATAACATAGCTGACTCCTATGCAAATATGTGCGTATGGTTTGTTCTATTCCAAACCCTACTTGTTTGTTTTCACACACTGATTTATTATACATATGGGGTATTTGTTTGTCAACATCTTTTTGCGCTTTTTATTGCCATTTTTATTACAACTTAGTAGGCTCTGAGGATTAGTTCCTCAGAGCCTTTTTATTTTTCTCTTCTCTTTTCTCAACCTTATACAACTATTTTACTAAACGAACAGTCTCTCTTGCGATTGCAAGTTCTTCGTTAGTAGCAATAGACATTACAATAGTCTTGCTATCTTCGGTAGAAATTCTCACTTCATCACCACGAGTATGGTTAGCTTCCTCATCCATTTTAACGCCAAGATATCCTAAGTATTCACAAATCATGGTACGAACAAATGAACAGTTCTCACCAACACCAGCAGTAAAGCAAATTACATCTACACCATTCATTGCAGCTACATAAGAGCCAATGTATTTTGCCACACGATATGCAAAGGTCTGCATAGCACAAATTGCATATTTATCATCTTTTTCATATCCTGCCTGCAAATCACGGAAATCTGAAGAAAGGTTATTTGACAAACCTAATACGCCTGATTTCTTATTAAGAACAGTCATAATCTCATCAATGCTCTTATTCTCTTTGTGTGCAAGGAACTCAATAATAGCTGGGTCGATATCACCTGAACGAGTACCCATGATAAGACCTTCCAATGGAGTAAGACCCATAGAAGTATCTACACACTTGCCGCCCATTACAGCAGATACACTAGCACCATTTCCTAAGTGACAAACGATAATCTTGGTATCTTCATATTTTTTACCAAGAACCTCGCATGCCTTCTTAGATACATAAGAATGGCTGGTTCCGTGGAAACCATATCTTCTAATCTTATATTTCTCATAGTACTCATATGGCAAACCATACATATATGCTTTCTCAGGCATAGTCTGATGGAAAGCAGTATCAAATACTGCAACCATAGGAGTATTTGGCATTAATGCCTTACATGCGTTGATACCAATTAAGTTAGCTGGGTTGTGTAAAGGTGCAAGATCATTACACTCTTCAATAGCAGCCATAACTTCATCAGTGATGATAGTAGATTCAGCAAACTTCTCACCACCGTGTACAATACGATGTCCAACAGCATTAATCTCATCAAGACTCTTAACAACACCAGTCTTAGGATTGGTTAATGCTTCTAATACTAAACGAATTGCTTCCGTATGATCTGGCATAGGAGTTACATTGTTCTCCTTCTCTCCACCTGCTGGAGCGTAAGTAATCATACTACCTTCAATACCAATTCTCTCGCAGAGACCTTTTGCAATACACTGCTCTGAATCAGAGTTAATTAACTGGAACTTTAAAGAAGAACTACCACAGTTGATAACTAAAATATTCATATTCTTTCTCCTTTTTCTTTATCTACTTTATGTGTGCGTACACTATCGTTCGTAAATATAGACGTCATGTGGCTTTTATGAGAGCTGAGCCTGTACAGCAGTAAGTGCAACTACACCTACGATATCTTCCCATGAACATCCACGAGACAAGTCATTAACTGGCTTTGCAATACCCTGAAGCATAGGACCATAAGCTTCTGCTCCACCAAGTCTCTGAACCAATTTGTAACCAATGTTACCTGCATCAAGGTTAGGGAAAATAAGTACGTTAGCCTTACCATTAACTGGGCTTCCTGGAGCTTTAGACTTAGCTACGCTAGGTACTAATGCAGCATCCAACTGAAGTTCACCATCTAAGCAAAGGCTTGGATACTCTTCATGAGCGATTCTAGTTGCTTCAACAACTTTATCTACTAATGCATGCTTTGCACTACCCTTAGTAGAGTGGCTAAGCATTGCAATACATGGCTTAGGACCAACAAGCGCTTTAAAGCTTCTTGAAGAAGAATCTGCAATTGCTGCTAACTCTTCTGCTGTAGGATCCTGATTCAAACCACAGTCAGCGAAAATAAAGGTTCCGTTCTCACCCTGATCCTTGAACATAGTATCCATTACAAAGAATGCTGATACTAATTTAACGCCTGGTGCAGTCTTAAGAATCTGCAATGCAGGTCTTAAAGTATCTGCTGTAGAGTGACAAGCACCTGCAACAAGACCATCTGCATCATTTGCCTTAACCATAACAATACCAAAAGTAATGTAATCCTTTAACAAAATTTCTCTTGCCATCTCAGGAGTCATACCTTTTGCTTTTCTTGTTTCATATAATAAATTAACATACTCCTCTAACTTTGGAGTAGTTGCTGGATTTACTACAGTCACGCCGGACAAATCAACCTCTAACCAGCCAGCACCATCCATAATCTTCTCTTCATTACCAACCATAATAATGTTAGCAATGCCCTCTTCCAAAAGCTTTGCTGCTGCTAATAAGGTTCTCTTATCATTCGATTCTGGTAATACAATCGTTTTTTTGTCGAGTCTTGCTCGTTCTTTAATCATGTCAATATAAGACATATTCATGCTCCTTTCCGGCGGTTCAACCGCTTTCCTTCTGTTCAATTCTTCTATAAAACAAGAAGTTACATCGTTTGTATGTATTTTCACTTAACAAACTGACTTATTTATATTATACTAAATAGGATAATAAGAAACAAGGAAAAATAATCGTTTAATTGTACATTTTCAGATACAAACCATTGTTAAATAAATCTCAATTTTATTGATAACACGGCACTGTAAATGCTTTCATGGTATGTTATTTTTTTCACATATCTTTTTGATACTTTTGTACGAAATTACGTTTATTTATTTAAGAGGGGGACAATATGAAGGTAAATGGTGTTATTGCAGAATATAATCCATTTCACAATGGACACAAATTCCACTTAGAGGAATCAGCTCGCCTAACTGGTGCTGATTATACCATTATCGCCATGAGCGGGAATTTTATGCAAAGAGGTGCACCTGCCATCATCGATAAGTATAAGCGTGCTGAGATGGCTTTGCGTAATGGTGCGGACTTAGTTCTGGAATTGCCCACCTACTACTCCGCTTCTAGTGCCGAATTTTTCGCTACTGGTGCGGTCAGTTTATTAGACAAGTTAGGTGTGGTAACACATCTTTGTTTTGGTAGCGAACACGGACATATAGATGAATTGGCAAAAATCGCCGACATTCTTCTAGAGGAACCTGCGGAATATGCCGAACGATTACGTCGTAATATGCGCGAGGGACTCTCCTATCCTGCTGCACGTACCAAAGCATTGTTGGAATACTGCCCTGAGCTATGCGAATATCGCGATATTTTATCTACTCCTAATAATATATTAGGCATTGAATATATGAAAGCAATTCGACGCTTGAACAGCAACATTGAACCAATCACTACCAAACGTGTCGGTTCCGATTATCACGACAAACGATTAGGTACTAATCAGTCTTCCGCTTTAGCAATTCGCAATGCTATTTTCACAGCAGAGGGACTAGAATTTTTACAGAATCAAATGCCTGAATCAGCCTATAATATTATGGCAGATTATTTAGTGGAAACTCCAGCTATGCAATTAAATGATTTCTCTGCTGGACTTCATTATAAATTGTTGACAGAACGCAATGAAGGCTTTGAACGTTATTTGGATATTAATTCAGATTTGTCTGATCGTATTATCAAAAACCTAGACAGCTACACTTGTTTCCAAGATTTTTGTGATACATTAAAGAGCAAAGAGATGACATACACACGAATTAGCCGTTGCTTATTACACATACTTCTAAATATAACCAAAGATAACATGGCTAAATTCCGTAATCTAGAATATACACCATATGCACGTATTCTTGGTTTCCGTAAGGACTCTACAGATTTGCTTTCTGCAATCAAGCAAAACAGCCAGATTCCTTTGATATCTAAGCTAGCAGATGCAGATAAGATATTAAACGAAAATGCTATGAATATGTTACAAAATGAATTAGTCATGAATAGCTTATACTACGCTGTTAGATCGCATATGACAGATACTGTTATCCAAAACGAGTATCGTACTCCAATTGTAATCGTGTAATATAATTAAATATGAAACAAAACAAAAAGGTATAACCATTCCACGAACATTCTCATCTCACTAATGGTTATACCTTTTTATGTTATTAATTCTTAAAGCTATGAATAGGGGCTGGAATACGTCCACCACGATTCACAAAGTTATCACAAGAGAATGGATTAACAGGCATGATAGGCGCATAGCCAAGTAAACCACCGAATTCAACCGTCTCTCCTACTTCTTTTCCAATAACAGGAATAATACGAACTGCTGTAGTCTTCTGGTTAATCATACCAATTGCCATCTCATCTGCAATAATACCTGAGATAGTAGTTGCCTTGGTATCGCCAGGAATTGCAATCATATCCAAACCAACAGAACATACACAAGTCATTGCTTCTAACTTCTCAAGAGTCAATGCACCCG
>CAZHEM010000090.1:6753-11333 GCA_964531725.1 uncultured Acetatifactor sp. | reverse complement strand
TTATTCAGATTGCTCCTTGGGAGAAGTCTTTATTAAAGGATATTGAAAAAGCAATTTTAACTTCTGATATCGGAATTAACCCATCTAACGATGGTAGCGTTATCCGTTTGGTATTCCCAGAGCTTACTGAGGAACGTAGAAAAGATTTAGTAAAGGAAGTTAAGAAAAAAGGCGAAGATGGTAAAGTTGCTATCCGTAATATTAGAAGAGATGGTAACGATGCTTTCAAAAAGCTTGCTAAGACCGAAATTTCAGAGGATGAAATCAAAGATTTAGAAGATCAGCTTCAGAAGTTAACTGATAAGTACATTAAAGATATTGATGCTTTGATGGATGCTAAGTCAAAAGAAATTATGACAGTTTAATACGAGGATGCGGGGCGGAGAATGCAATTGCTTTTCTGCGCCCTTTTTTCGTATAGGGACATATTAGTACAAGATAATATGTCTTGTAGAAACGGAATGGAGTGTAATTATGGCTGAAGAATTAAAAGTGCCAAATCATGTGGCAATTATTTTAGATGGCAATGGACGTTGGGCGAAAGCAAAAGGAATGCCTCGTAATTATGGTCATGTGCAAGGCGCTAAAACAGTAGAAGTTATTTGTGAAGAGGCGTATAAAATGGGAATTCAATATTTGACGGTATATGCTTTTTCCACAGAGAACTGGAATCGTCCAAAGGATGAAGTGGCAGCATTGATGAAATTACTTCGTGACTATATGAAGAATTGTATTAAAACCGCTCACAAAAATCGCATGTGCGTACGTGTATTAGGTGATAAGTCTAAATTAGATGAAGATATTCAGAAGAGTATCGCCGACTTGGAAGAAGCAACGAAAGATAATGATGGATTGCATTTTCAGATAGCAATTAATTATGGTGGAAGAGATGAAATTGTGCGCGCTACTCGTAAGCTTATGGACAAAGTGAATAGCGGTGAATTAAGTCCAGAGCAGATTACGGATGCCTCGTTAAATGAATGTTTGGATACAGCAGGGCTTCCAGATCCAGATTTATTGATTCGTACTTGCAATGAGCAGCGTATTTCTAATTTTTTACTATGGCAGCTAGCCTATACAGAATTTTATTTTACACCAATTGCATGGCCGGATTTTTCAAAAGAAGAATTGATGAAAGCTGTAGAAGCATATAATCATAGGGATAGAAGATACGGTGGCTTAAAGGAGGAGTAACCTTATGTTTGTGACTAGATTGATTAGTGGAATTGTATTGGTCATAATTGCATTGCTTACCATGAGTTTTGGTGGAATGCCTTTGGCTGGAATTCTACTTGCAATCTCGTTGGTGGCGTACAGAGAGCTTGCCAAAGCATTAAAGGTAGCCACAGACGATAAAAAGTTAAATCTACTTGAAATAATCGGATGTATAGGGGTTGTGGCTTATTATGCAGGAATTGTTTTCTCAGATGTAAAAGAGATTCTTTTGATGTGTATAGTAGGCGTGTTTATGGCTATTATGTTTGTTTATGTAATAACGTTTCCTAAGTACAAGGCTGAACAGGTTGTAGCAGCATTTTTTGCCTTTATGTATGCACCTGTTATGTTATCTTTTGTATACTTAACACGTATGTGCCCACAGGGAATCTACATGGTTTGGATGATTCTTATTAGTTCATGGGGATGTGATACATGTGCCTATGCAGTGGGGAAATTAATTGGAAAGCACAAGATTTTCCCCGTTCTTAGTCCAAAAAAGTCTTTAGAAGGATGTATAGGTGGAGTGTTAGGAACTGCTTTGCTGGGCGGACTTTATGGACATTTTTTTGTGGGAAATGTTTTTCCTGAACAGAATGTAGGATTTACGATTGCATTTATCTGTGCGGTAGGTGCAGTGATGAGTATGGTTGGAGATTTGGCTGCCTCTGCGATTAAACGTAATAATGATATTAAGGACTATGGAAGGTTGATTCCAGGTCATGGTGGAATTATGGATCGTTTTGACAGTATGATTGTAACTGCTCCAATGATATACTTTTTAACGGTACTTATGTTGCATGCAGCTTAAGTTTATATTGAGGAGTGATACATAATATGAAAAAGATAGCAATATTGGGTTCGACAGGTTCTATTGGAACACAGACCCTAGAAATTGTGAGAACAAATCCTGATTTGCAGGTGGTGGCACTGGCGGCAGGAGCAAGTGTAGAGAAGATGGAAGAGCAGATTAGGGAATTTCATCCTAAGATTGCTGGTATGTGGAGTGAAGAAGCGGCAGCAGATTTGCGTGCTAGAGTGGCGGATACTGATACTAAAATCGTAGTAGGTATGGAAGGTTTGTTAGAAATCGCTGTTATGCCAGAAGCAGAGGTATTAGTAACTGCAATTGTGGGAATGATTGGTATTAGACCAACTATTGCAGCTATTGAAGCTGGTAAGGATATTGCCCTTGCTAATAAAGAGACTTTGGTTACAGCAGGCCATATCATTATGCCATTAGCCAAGAAATGTAATGTGTCTATTTTGCCAGTGGATAGTGAACATAGTGCGATTTTCCAGTCTTTGAATGGAGAACCAAACAACCGTATTTCTAAGATTCTTCTTACTGCTTCTGGCGGTCCTTTTAGAGGAAAGACCAAGGAAGAATTGGCTACCATGAAGGTAGAGGATGCTTTAAAGCACCCTAACTGGGCGATGGGAAGAAAGATAACCATAGATTCTTCTACTTTGGTAAACAAAGGCTTAGAGGTAATGGAAGCAAAATGGTTATTTGATGTGGATTTGGATAGAATTCAGGTGGTAGTGCATCCTCAGAGTATTATCCATTCTATGGTGGAGTTTGTGGATGGAGGTATTATGGCTCAGCTTGGAACTCCTGATATGAAACTTCCTATTCAATATGCATTATTCTATCCAGATAGAAGACCAATGGAGGGCAAGCGTGTAGACTTCTATGATTTGGCACAGATTACCTTTGAAAAACCAGACACAGATACCTTCCAGGGTTTAGCACTGGCTTATGAAGCCTCTGGTATTGGTGGCAGTATGCCAACTGTATACAATGCTGCTAATGAAAAGGCAGTAGAGTTGTTCTTGAACCGTAAGATTGCGTATTTGCAGATTCCAGAGTTGATTGAAGCATCTATGCAGCAACATCAGGTGATTCAGAATCCTACAGTAGAAGAGATTCTAGAGACAGAACGACAGGTTTATGAATATATTTCTGGAAAGGTGAAAAGTTGATAAATGACAACTTTGATTTTATTTATTGTAATCTTCGGATTAGTAGTAATTTCTCATGAATTTGGACATTTTTTGCTTGCAAAAGCCAATGGTATTCATGTAGTAGAGTTTTCGGTGGGAATGGGGCCTACGTTGCTTCATTTTACCAAAGGGGATACCAAATATTCTCTGAAACTACTGCCTATTGGTGGGGCGTGTATGTTTGAAGGAGAAGATGGATTAGCCACCAAGGAAGACGAGGAGAGTGAAGGCTCTTTTCTAAAAGCACCTGTATGGGGACGAATTTCTACCGTTGTAGCAGGTCCATTATTTAATTTTGTTTTAGCATTTATTATTGCACTGGTTATGGTGAATATGGTAGTGCTGCGTGATCCAATTGCCACAGAGGTACTGGATGGCAGTGCTGCAATGGAAGCTGGTTTGCAGGACGGTGATCGCATCTTAGCACTGGATGGAGATAAAGTTTATCTGTATGAAGAAATACAGATGTTTACACAATTGAAATATGCTGGTGGTGACATTAAGGTGACTTACGAGCGTGATGGAGTAAAAACAGATACGATTCTGACTCCTAAATATGATGAAAACACTGGTCGATATATGCTGGGTATTTCTAATGCGGATTTTGTTGAACTGAAGGGTGTAGATGGTATCAAATACGCTTATTACGAGATTCGCAAATGTGTTAAAATGACATACCAAAGTCTTGCGATGATGGTGCAAGGAAAAGTAGAACGACAGGATGTGGCTGGTCCAGTAGGAATTGCCAATATGGTAGGCGAGACCTATGAGGAGGCCAAAGAATACGGCTGGCAGAATGTGTTGGTAAATATGATGAATATTACTATGGTACTGTCGGTGAATCTTGGAATTCTGAATTTATTACCTTTCCCTGCATTAGATGGCGGCCGTTTGGTATTCCTATTAATAGAAGTTCTTCGTGGGAAGCCTGTTCCACCAGAAAAGGAAGGCATGGTTCATTTTGTGGGCTTGATGTTCTTCATGATTTTGATGGTATTTGTTTTATTTAATGATATTTCAAATGTTTTCTTTAGCTAGTCTATTATGTAGAAAGCTGCGTCAGGCACTGAAACGGTGCCTGATGTGGTAATTATATGTCTGAAGTGCCTGTTTGGGCGACATATCTTATGAATATTATCTTTCGATTACCATCTTTCGATTACCATCTATCGATTATCATCTATGAAACTTTCATGCTCTATTTTAACTTTTGTTGTATTCTGATCTACTGCGTTCTACCCATAGGCAAGATTTATTCTTGTATAGGTAGAAGATTTCCAAGGATTTTGTTTATTTCTATCGCATTTCTCTACCAATAAGAAGGTATCAAGGTTATTTAGTAGAAAAAACCTATGAAA
>CAZHEM010000090.1:0-6653 GCA_964531725.1 uncultured Acetatifactor sp. | reverse complement strand
ATTTCTCTACCAATAAGAAGGTATCAAGGTTATTTAGTAGAAAAAACCTATGAAACCAATCTAGTTCTATTGCATTTCTCTACCAATAAGGAGGTATCAAGGTTATTTAGTAGAAAAAACCTATGAAACCAATCTAGTTCTATCATATTTCTCTACCCATAGGTAGGCATTAAGGTTATGTGGGTAGAAGTATTCATTGTAACACAATTCACAAGACTGCTTAAAAAATAAATAAAACAAGATTTAAGAAAGGCGGGGCAAATGAAATATTTATCGGCTTTTTATCGGGAAAAAACATTAAGTGGGCAAGCTACCACTTCTTTGGTGTTGCAACAAATGTATTGCGAAAGTATACAGAAAACAGTGGTGTTTGCTTGTCTTTGCGATAAAGATGAAATAGCGGAAGAGTTATTAGGGTGGTTCCGACAGAAAATGTGGACTTGGAAAAAGGGACACACTCTTTTGGAAATATTAGAAACGGCAGAAATGTATGATTATATGAAAAAGATAGAAGAAGGTCATCTGCTGGGAATGTTATGCATAGGAGATGAGTTTTTACTCTTTCAATCGGGAAATATGTCTGTAGCTTTAATTAATACTAGATGGGGAAAAAACTGTGTGAGAGAAATGCCATTGAAACAGAGAATGGAGGTGGTTTCTGGGCGTCTAGAAAGTGATGTTGGAATTTTATTAATGAATAAAGAATTTGCGGATGCTACTTCGCAAAAGGTGCTACAGGAAGTACTGATAGTACAGGAATTAAAAGTAAAAGAGCAAGTGGAACAGCGTCTTAATGCGTTAGGAGAAAAAGGAACTGCAATTTTGATTGTAAGTAAGGAAATAACGAATGAATAAGTAGTATATCTAATGAAGAAGGAGAATGACCATGAATAATAAAATATTCAAACAAGATTTAATAGGACAGGGGAGTTTTGCAAAGGTTTTTCGTGCGTGGGATGATCAAAAACAGTGTCAAGTGGCATGGAAAGAAATGGAACATATAGAGCTTGCACGCAAGGAGGCAACTTTGTTGCGGGAAATGAAACATCCCTTGTTTCCACAGTATTTAGATTATTGGGAAGAGAATCAAAAGGCAATATTAATAATGGAATATGTGTATGGCGAGAATTTGGAGCAGTTCTTAGCAAGAAGAGGTTTTGTAAGTGAGAAAATTTGTATAGAAATTGCATTAGAATTGGCAGACGGGTTGCTTTACTTACATGAAAGGAAGAGTTCAGTTGTATTTCGAGATCTAAAACCTGCGAATATTATGATAAGACAGGATGGCAGAGTGAAGTTATTAGATATGGGATGTGCTTGCACGGGAGAAGAGGAACTTAAGAGCTACGCTGGAAACGTGGAGTATTCGCCTTGGGAACAATTTGAGGCAGAAACACCTATTGGAACATATAGCGATGTATATGCGCTAGGGAAAGTATTGCAGACTATGTTGCATAAAGAGAAGGGGAAAGACAGTGGTATGATGGAAATCACAAAAATGTGTACAAAAGAAACAATAGGGGAAAGGCTACCAGATATGCGAAGTGTAATAGCTGTTTTATCAGCATATAACAATTTTCGGAGTAGAAAAGGTATCTTAAAGAAAAGGAATGGAGCTAATAGAGCATTTATTAAAAAGATGGCACACAATAGCATAATTTATGAAAAAAATGTATGGAAAAAATCCCAATCCTCTTGATGTTTTCGCTACAAGTGCTATACTAAAGATGTTCGAGGGTATTTATTGGTAAAAAATAAAAAGAGGAGTGAGGTTATGCGTTTTTTTATTGATACCGCAAAGGTAGAAGACATTAAAAAAGCAAATGATATGGGTGTAATCTGTGGAGTGACCACAAATCCATCCCTTATCGCAAAAGAAGGTCGAGTATTCGAGGAGGTTATCGCTGAAATTGCGTCTATCGTTGATGGACCAATCAGTGGTGAGGTTAAGGCAACTACTGTAGATGCGCAGGGAATGATTGCAGAAGGTAGAGAGATTGCGAAGATTCATCCTAATATGGTTGTTAAGATTCCTATGACCGTAGAAGGATTAAAGGCATGTAAGGTGCTTTCTTCAGAAGGAATTAAGACCAATGTTACTTTGATTTTCTCAGCTAATCAGGCATTATTAGCAGCTCGCGCTGGTGCTACATATGTATCTCCATTCTTAGGACGTTTGGATGATATTAGCGTTAGAGGCGTTGATTTGATTCGTGAAATTGCTGATATTTTCGCAGTATCTGATTTAGATACTCAGATTATTGCAGCAAGTGTTCGTAATCCTATCCATGTAACAGATTGTGCTTTGGCAGGAGCAGATATTGCAACTGTACCATATTCTGTAATTGAGCAGATGACCAAGCATCCATTAACAGATGCAGGTATTGCTAAATTCCAGGCAGATTACAAAGCTGTATTTGGTGAATAAGTTAATTTTATAAACAAATAATAAGAAACGGATGCGTCCTAGGACACACCCGTTTCTTTTACTTTTGCAAAGTATTTAGAGAGATTATTTCATCTGCTCTTCCTGTTTCTTAATCATTCTACGAACCATTTCGCCGCCGATTGAACCAGCTTCACGAGAAGTTAAGTCACCATTGTAACCTTCTTTTAAGTTAACACCAAGTTCAGATGCTACCTCAGTTTTAAAACGATCCATTGCTGCCTTTGCTTCAGGCACTTCAGTTCTGTTTGATCTACTTGCCATTTTTGTTTACCTCCAAATTTAACTTGCCTATTATAGGCGTTTTTCTTTTCTATTTTAAAGATAAGTACAACATTTACTTGTCGCGACAAGTTATTGCTGCGACTTATCTTGATAATAGTATTAGCTGAGAAATGAAAAATATTATGGTAAGTTTTGTATTTTTCTGTTATACTTGGTGCGAGACCAAAAAGCTACGGCTGATTGGAATCAATACACGACGACTGACTTACGAAGATTCGTTCTGAGTAACAAGGGTTTTATTTTTATGCCTTTTTGTCGGTTTAAGTGAGAAGAGGAAAGGTAAAAATATTATGAAAAAACAAATGAAAACAAAACATGTAAAAATGAAAGCAACAGCACTTGTAATGGCAACATTAATGGCATTTGCGGGTTGTGGTGCGCAGGAGAGTAGTGCAGAGGCAACTTCTCAGGTTGGCGAAACAATTGCAACAGAGGCAGTGGCTAGCACAGAAGCAGCAGAGACTGCACAAACAACAGAAGCATCTGTTGAAACAGTAGAAGCAGTAGCAACCACAGAAGCGGTAGAGAAAGTTGCAGTAAAAGTTGGCTCTATGAAGGGTCCTACTTCCATGGGACTTATGTTTTTAATGGAAGATGCAGAAAATGGTGAAGCAACTCACAACTATGAATTCCAGATGGCAACTGCAGCAGACGAATTATTGCCACTTATGATTAAGGGGGAGCTGGATATCGCCCTTGTTCCTGCCAATGTGGCAAGTGTTCTGTACAATAAGACAGAAGGTGGTATCAGCGTAATTGATATCAATACGTTAGGTGTACTATATATGGTGTCTGGTGATGATAGTATTGCCAGTGTAGCTGATTTAAAAGGCAAAACTATTTATTTAACAGGAAAAGGAACTACTCCTGATTATGTATTGCAGTATTTATTAAAAGAAAATGGATTTGTAGATGGTGATTGTACTATTGAGTACAAATCTGAGGCAACCGAGGTTGCAGCAGTGTTGGCTGAGAATCCAGATGCAGTTGGCTTGCTTCCACAGCCTTTTGTAACAGCTGCATGCGCTCAGAATGATGCATTGAAAGTAGTGTTAGATACCAATGTAGAATGGGATAAGTTGCAGGGAGAAGGCGGAAGCCGTCTTGTAACTGGTGTAACTGTTGTGCGAAATGCATTTTTGGAAGAAAATAAAGAAGTGGTGGATGCTTTCCTTGCAGAGCATGCAAGTAGTGCAGAAGCTATTAATGCAGATGCAGCTGCTGGTGCTGCTTTGGTAGTGGAAGCTGGTATTATTGCAAAAGAGCCACTTGCCCAGAAAGCAATTCCTAATTGTAATATTACTTGTATTATTGGTGAAGAGATGAAACAGGCTCTAGCTGGTTACTTAAATGTATTGTTTGAACAAGCTCCAGAATCTGTTGGTGGAGCTTTACCAGGAGATGAATTCTATTATGTACCTTAACAAAGTGAGAAAAGCAGCGATTGTTGCTTGTTGGATACTGGTGTGGCAATGTGTTGCAGTGGTAATTGATAATTCCATAATGTTAGCAACGCCCATAGATGCTTTAAAAGCGCTATGGGCGCTTTTGCCACGATTAGAATTCTGGCAGACTATTGGTATGTCCTTGATTCGTATTGGAATTGGATTTTTGATAGGATGTGTAGTGGCATTTGTTTGTGCTAGCTTTAGTAAACGATTTTTATTAGTAGAAGAATTTTTATCGCCACTTATAAGCTTGCTTAAGAATATTCCAGTGGCATCTTTTGTGGTAATTTTGCTGATTTGGTGGGGCTCATCCTTTTTGGCAGTGGCAATCAGCTTTTTGGTTGTTATGCCCAATGTGTATGTAAACACCTTGGAAGGATTAAAGAACACGGATATAAAGATGTTGGAGATGGCAACCGTGTTTAAATTGCCATGGTGGAACCGTTTTTTCTATATCTATAGACCAGCATTGCAACCTTACATAAACAGTGCGCTGAAAATATCCTTGGGGATGAGCTGGAAGTCAGGAGTAGCGGCAGAAGTGATAGGAACACCTGATTTCTCCATTGGTGAAGCTTTATATATGTCGAAGATTTATTTGGATACAGCAGGTGTTTTGGCTTGGACTTTGGTCATTGTAGTATTAAGCTTTTGTTTTGAAAAAATAATTATGCAGTTTGTGCATAGATTCTTTGCATGGCAACCTAGATGTAGAAAAGCTCAGAGGGGACAAAGTGAGACAAAGGAGATTCAACTGAGTCAAGTTGTGAAGAGATATGGAGAGCAGACTATACTTGCTAACGTGAATCAAATATATGAGAAGGAACAGATATATACCCTAAATACGCCGTCAGGAAGTGGAAAAACCACATTACTTCGCTTGATAGCTGGATTAGAAATACCGGATGCTGGAAGTATTGCTTGTTCGGGAAATTGTAGCATGATGTTTCAGGAAGATCGACTTTGTGAAGCCTATAGTGCAGTCCGTAATGTGGAGGTGGTTATAGGAAAAGAGGAGGATGCCAAAGCTGCGCTACTTGAATTGCTTGAGGAAGAAGCATTGGAGAAGCCATGTAGTCAATTAAGTGGTGGTATGAAACGTCGTGTGGCTTTAGTAAGAGCTATGGAAGCAGATAGTGATTATGTGCTGTTAGATGAACCTTTTACTGGAATGGACGTAGATACCAGACAAAAAGCATGGGATTATATTGAAAAGCGTAAAGGCGAAAGGGTGCTTATTATTGCGACACATATATAACGTTGTGAGATAGAGGAATGCGAGGCCATAAAGCGTCTAGTGCATAAAGGATTGTGGAGGGATTATCGTGGAGAATGAAAATAGCAGAGTAGCAGTAATGGCAATTATTGTAGAAGATACGGAAGCTGCTGCACGAATCAATGGACTTTTACATGAGTATGGAAGCTATATAATAGGAAGAATGGGAGTACCATACCATGCAAAGCAAATGAACATTATAAGTGTAGTTATGGATGCACCACAGGAGATTGTCAGTGCTCTTTCCGGTAAATTGGGAATGATTCCCGGTGTCAGCAGTAAGTGTCTTTATAGCAAAAGATAATATCTAAGTAGAAGAATAAAAATGGATTAAGAAATTAGAATGGAAAAAAGTGTTTGTATTTTGGGGATTTCCGTGCTATAATCCTAGAATGACTGTGATTATGTCCTTTTGAAAATAAAAAGGGCAACTGATATACACTTGACACAGGTAATTAAGGAGGAAATGTAACAATGAGTTTACGTGTAGAAAAGTTAGAGAACAACATGGCTAAGTTGACCATCGAAGTATCTGCTGAAGAATTTGAGAAAGCGGTAGAGAGTGCATACCAGAAAAATAAAAACAAAATCAGCATTCCTGGTTTCCGTAAAGGTAAAGCTCCTCGTAAGATGATCGAGCAGATGTATGGTAAAGAAGTATTCTTTGAAGATGCTGCTAATGAGATTATTCCAGAAGCATATGATAAAGAGACTGCTAATTGTGAAGAAAATATTGTATCTTCTCCAAAGATTGAAGTTACTCAGATTGAAGCTGGTAAGCCATTTATCTTTACTGCTGAAGTTGCTTTGAAGCCAGAAGTTACTCTTGGTAAATACAAAGGTGTAAAAGTGGACAAGATAGATGTAGAAGTTTCTGATGAAGAAGTAAATGCACAGATTGATAGAGAAAGAGAAAGTAATGCAAGAACCATCTCTGTTGAAGATAGAGCTGTTAAAGATGGTGATATGACTGTTATCGATTTCGAAGGTTTCGTTGATGGTGTAGCATTTGAAGGTGGTAAGGGTGAGAACTATCCTTTAACCATCGGTTCTGGTGCATTTATCCCAGGATTCGAAGAAGCATTAGTTGGTGCTAAAATTGGTGAAGAGACTGACGTAAACGTTACTTTCCCAGAAGATTATCAGGCAAGCGATTTAGCTGGTAAGCCTGCAGTATTCAAATGTACTGTTAAGGAAA
>CAZHEM010000089.1:0-11398 GCA_964531725.1 uncultured Acetatifactor sp. | reverse complement strand
ATAGTAATTAACAATTTATAAGGCATTTTGTAAAGGAATATTTAGAAAATCTTAAGATGCATTTTGTATACAACTGGGGTATAATGTACGCTATAGAAAAACGATAAAAGCGCAGTACGTTTTTTCAAATAAAACATAATAATCAGACAGAAACGGGGGACATTATGAAAAATTTTTTTCTGAAAAAAACCAACAAAAAAGTAAACTTAAAACGTATCTTAAGTAGCGTTCTTGCAACTACCATGCTTTTTTCTCTTGCTGGTTGTGGACAGAGTGGTACACAGACTGTGGCAGGAGAACAAAAGGAATATGTATATGTGCCAGAATACATAGAATTGAATAACGAAGAAGAACAGTATTATAGCAATATTCAGATGGTAGGCAATGATTTAGTCTATAGCTACTATGTATATGATGAAGAGAAGATGACTGGTACTGAGTATATCTGTAAGAAGGACATTATAGCAGGTGGTGATGTACAGGAGATTAGCTTATCATTGGAAGAAGACCAGAGTACTTCGCAATTTGTAATGGATGCAGAAGGAAATATTTATACCTCTGTGCATGAGTATCCATTAGATGCAGGTCCAGAGACAGAACCTAAGATGTATTTAGCGAAATTTGATGCAAGTGGTAATGTGGTATTCATGCAGGATATTACAGAAATCTTGAATTCAGATGAAAACAATAGTTATATTCAAAATATTGCTCTTGATAAAGAAGGTCGTATTTATGCACAGGCTTCTGAATTAATTCGTCTTTTTGATGCGGAAGGTAATTATCAAGGTGATGTGAAGCTAAGCGGTGACGGTTGGCTTGGTGCTATGGGTGTTGGAAAAGACGGAAAGATGTATGTAAGCTACTATGATTATAGTGGTGCTAATAGCTCAGAATGCGTAGCGGAAGTAGATTTTGCAGGTAAGAAGCTTGGAACTACATATGCAGATTTTCCTAATAATAATGGTCAATCATTGTCTGTAGGTATTAACAAAGACTTTCTTGTTAATACAGGTGAAGGACTTGTGGAGTATGATTGTGCCACACAGACCTATGAAGAAGTACTTAATTGGTTAGACTGTGATATTAATGGTAATTATGTAGAGCAGGTGGCTGTTACAGAAGAAGGTAAGTTACTTGCAGTAATCAATAGTTGGGGGGCAGAGAGCACCATGGAGCTTGCTATTTTAAATAAAGTTAAGGCTTCAGAAGTTCCTGCAAAAGAGGTTATTACAATTGGAGCTTTGTACTCACAGCAGAATCTTACTGCAGCTGCGGTAGAATTTAATAAAAAGAATGACAAATATCGTGTAACCATTAAGGATTATATGGATGTAAACAGTTTCTCTGATACTGCTTATGATGATGCAATGACGAATTTAAATAATGATATTGTGTCTGGTACCAATTGCCCAGATATCTTAGACTTTACTAACCTTAACATGGAGCAATTATTACAAAAAGGTGCTGTTGAAGATTTAATTCCATATTTGGAAGCAAGCACTACCCTTAAAAAAGAAGATTTTATTCCAAGTATCATTGATGCATATACTGTGGACGGTGTATTGGCTACCGTTCCAAAGACTTTTGGGTTGATGACTGTCTCAGGTAAGACTTCAGAAGTGGGCAGCGAGATGGGTTGGAGCATGGAAGAAATCATGGAGTATGCAGCAGCACATCCAGATGCAGCCTTATTTGATTATGCTACCAAAATGCAGATGCTATATTATTGCATGATGTTCAATGATGCGGAATTTGTAGATTGGACCACTGGAGAATGTAAATTTAATTCGCCAGAGTTCCGTGCAATCATGGAATTTGTGAATGAATTTCCAGATGATTATGATTGGTCAGAGGAAGAGGAAAGTACACCTGTAAAACTGCAAGAAGGTAAGGTCTTATTGAATACAGAAGGTATTTATGAGGTTCGTGATATTCAGCTTGCAGAAGCTATGTTTGATGAACCTGTTACCTACATTGGTTTCCCAACTATTGATGGAACACCTGGTATCGCATTACAGGCAAGTGAAATGTATGGTATCGCCTCTAAATCAGAGCATAAAGAAGGTGCATGGGAATTCCTTGAGTTCTATATGACTTATGAAGATGATGTGTTCGGTGGTTATGGTTTCTCTACCCACACAGCAACTTTAGAAAAGTATATTGAAGAAAGTCTAAAAGAAGGTTATCAATTAGACGAAAATGGTAATATCATGTATGATGAAAATGGAGAACCAATTATTACGGGTTCTTTTGGAATCGGATATGGTGACTGGGAATATGATTATCATCCAGTAACGGAGGAAGAATTAGCTACATTCAGAGAAGTATTAGCAGTGGCAAGACCTGTATCCAATACCAATGAAAAGATTATGGAGATTATTAATGAAGAAGGAGCAGCATATTTTAGCGGACAGAAATCAGTAGATGATGTAATAAATGTTATTCAGAGTCGTGTACAGATTTATGTAAGCGAGAATAGCTAGGAGGAAGTACCGTGAAGCAACGTGGGAAGACAACAAAGAGAATGCGTAAGATTAAGTTAAGCTCGGGGCTATATTTAGCCCCAAGCTTTCTTGGCGTATTGGTCTTTTTTGTGATTCCGTTTATGGTAGTTATCTATTATTCTATGGTAGATAATCCAATTAGTGGCAATTTTGTGTTCTTGGAGAACTTTGTAAGAGTGTTAGACAATGCCGCATTTAAAAGAGCCATTAGTAACACCTTCCGTTTTTCCATTATTGCAGTTCCGCTGGCAGTGGTGCTATCACTATTGTTGGCTATTGTGTTGGAATCTAAGCTACCATTCAGAAGTCAGTTCCGAACTTTTTTCTTGAGTCCTATGATGGTACCAGTAGCATCTATCGTACTCATATGGCAGGTTTTATTTCATTACAATGGTGCGGTGAATGATGTAATTATGTCTTTGGGTGGACCTAAAATTGATTGGATGAAGTCAGAGTATTCCCATATTGTAATTGTGGTATTATTTTTATGGAAGAACTTAGGATATAACATGATTTTGTTTATGGCGGCATTAGCAAGTATTCCAAAAGATATTCTAGAAGTGGCAAGATTGGAGAGTGCTACGCCGTTGCAGACCTTCTTCTACATAAAAACGAGATATCTGTCATCCACTATTTTGTTTGTGACGATTATGTCATTAATTAGTTCTTTTAAAGTATTCCGTGAGATATATTTGCTGACAGGTGATTATCCTTATGATACGTTGTATATGTTACAACATTTTATGAATAATACGTTTAAATCCTTAGATTATCAGAAGCTTTCAGCTGCGGCGATTATTATGTCACTATTTATGATTGTGATTATTGGAATTCTATTCATTGTAGAGAATCGATTTGGAAAGGATGTGGAAGGATGAGACAGAAGCGGAATCAGCTTAAACCAAACATTCCGAATCAGCGTTACATGAAGAGAAGAGTACAACGCAAAAAAGCATGGAGTAATGTACGAATTGCCATTGCTACATGCATTGCAGCTTTTTTCGCTATATTATTCTTGATGCCGATTGTATTGACCATAACCAATTCGTTCATGGCATCGTCAGAGATATCGGCGAATTATGGTTCGGTATTTGCTACCACGGAGACAGGTGGTAAGGTATATATATCAGAAAAAGTAAATTTAAAGTTTATACCAGATATGGTATCCTTTAGTCAGTATATAACAGTACTATTTAAGAGTCCGGAGTATTTATTTAAATTCTGGAATTCAGTTATATTAGTTGGACCTATTGTGGTATTTCAGTTGATTGTTGCATCGTTGGCGTCTTTTGGATTTGCTAGATATCGAGGACGACTTCGAGAGATCATTTTCTTTGCGTATATTATTTTGATGTTAATGCCATATCAGGTAACATTAGTGCCTAACTATTTGATATCGGATTGGTTAAATATATTGGATACCAGATGGGCTATCTGGCTTCCGGGAATTTTCTCTCCATTTGCAGTATTTTTGCTGACAAAATTTATGCGAAGAATACCTACATCGGTAATAGAAGCAGCGCAGATTGATGGTGCAGGAGAATGGCAGATATATCGTCGAATCTGCATGCCGTTGTGTAAAGGCGCAATGTGTTCGGCAGCGATTTTGGTATTCATTGATTATTGGAACATGGTGGAGCAACCATTGATTTTGTTGACAGATACGGAGATGCATCCTTTGTCAGTATTTTTAAGCAAGATTAATGCAGGAGAGATTGGACTTGCATTTGCAGTGGCTACCATATATATGATTCCAAGTTTGCTAGTGTTCTTATACGGTGAGGAATATCTAGTTGATGGAATTACATATCAAGGTGGTATTAAAGGTTAAGATTGTGCTAACTTGGCGGAAATGAGGTTATGATGAACGAGAACGGAACAAAGAGAAGAGAATGGGTGAAAAATGCAGCAATTGTATTCTTGACAGTGATGCTGCTATTAACCTTTTTTTCAAATACAATTATGAATTATTCCTTACCAGAGGTAGCTGCGCAGTATGTGGAATCTGGCACTATTATAGCGAAGATTCGAGGCACAGGAATTATCGAAAGCAGTGATCCATTTAAGGTAATGGTAAAGGAATCCAGAAAAGTAATGAGTGTTGCAGTACATGAAGGTGACGTAGTGCAAAAAGGTGATGTATTACTGTATCTGGAAGAATCGGAAAGTGAGGAATTGAAGGCTGCAAGAGAAGTGTTGGATACAGCAATTGAAGCTTATGAAGCAAAGTTGCTATCAGCGGAAGTAACTGCAAATGTATTAAACAATGCCAATAGTAATATTCCTACTATGACTTATCGCCAGCAGATTACTAATATGCAGAATGCGGTTGAGGCGGCTCAAAAAGAAGTAGACCGTTTGAAAGAGGAATACAATGATTATGCAACTCAGATAGCAACTACTCCAGCTAATAATGCAGATATTGAAGAGGAACAAGATGCATATGATGATGCCAAAACTGCAAAAGAAAATGCAGATTTTGCGTTGACAGCAGCACAGAATAATTATGATTCTATTGAAGCGCAATTGGAGTATGAGAATAGTGTTAGTTCTGGTGATGCTAGCAAGGTAAATCAGCTTCAACAGAAATTAAATGCAGCCAAGCTTGCAGTAAATAATGCGCAAGCATCTGCAAATAATGCTGCATTAGAGTTTTTGAAAGCAGAGACAGCGTTAAACAACAAAAAAGCACAGGGAGATACAGCAAATACAGTAACTAGCCTTCAGTTGCAGCAGGCAACTGTGCAAGCTAATTTAAATGAGGCAGAGAGAAAACTTACTGCTGAGCAAGAAAAGCTAACCGAATTAATTAGTAACGTAAATCAAACATTAGGTTTAGAAAATGCCTATGAAGATATTACAAAAGCCCAAGAAGAAGTAGATAAGCAATTGGAAACCTCAGCAAATGCAACTGTTGTTGCAGAAGTTGGAGGAACAATTGATCAAATAAATGTAATTGCAGGTGAGACTACAGATGCAGCAACTCCTGTAGTAGTACTTCAGCCAGAAGGAAAAGGCTATACCTTAAGTTTTTCTGTTACTAACGATCAAGCTAAAAGATTATCTGTAGGCGATAGAGCCGACATTGTAAACTCTTGGAGATATGATGATGTGGACGTTACTTTGGCTAGTATTAAGCCAGATAAAACAGAGCCAGGACAGAAGAAAATGCTTACTTTTGATGTAGCAGGTGAAGTTGTGGCAGGTCAGACCTTAAGTCTTTCTGTAGGACAGAAGAGTGCCAATTATGATTTGATTGTTCCAAACAGTGCAATTCGTGAAGATAATAATGGTAAGTTTATTCTCATTGTAGAATCAAAGCCAGGTCCTTTGAATAACCGTTACATTGCAACTCGTGTGGATGTAGAAGTTATTGCAAGCGATGATACACAGTCTGCAATTAGTGCAGCATTGTATGGTTATGAATTTGTAATTACTACTTCTACACAGCCTGTAGAAGCTGGTAAACAGGTAAGATTAGCGGACAATTAAGGAGCTGTTTAAGATGAAGAAAATTGTATTAAGCATTAGTGGCGTAGCTTCTTTTTGCATTGCAATTGTCCTGTTAGTAGTAGCAAATCATTTATGTGGGGACTTGGATTCCCAAAATATGGCGAAGCGATGGAGTGTAGATGGCGGCGTTGCGCAGATTAGCTGTTTTTTCTCTGTGAATTCGTCCATATCTAAGGATACCATTGAGGAATTTGAACATTCCATTGATGGAAAGCTTTTAGAGGCTTCTATCGTATCAGAATCAGAGAATCCAAGTGCACGACTTTGGGCAGATGCTTATAGTGCAGATGGTAAGATTACCCTATCCAATGATAATTCCACTTTGGAAGCAGATGCTGTTGGAATTGGGGGCGATTTTTTCCTATTTCATCCAGTAAAGCTTTTAGAGGGAGGATATTTCTCTGGAAATGATTTGATGCAGGATTACTGTGTAATAGATGAAGATGCGGCATGGCAATTGTTTGGTTCTAACAATGTGGTGGGGCAGATTGTCTACATTGGTAATGAACCCCATATTGTTACTGGTGTCATTGAGCGTGAGGATGGTAAATTAGTGGAAAAGGCAGGCATGGACAGTACATTAGTCTATGTGTCCTATGATACCTTGTCTCGCCTTGGACAAAACAATGGCATTAATCATTATGAAGTTGTAATGCCTAATCCAGTAGATAACTTTGCGTTTAACTATGTAAAGGAACAGCTGGGCAGCAATGAAAAAGAAGTAGAGGTATTAGAAAATAGTTCTAGATATTCTCTTTTTTCCAGAATAAAGCTATTAGGAGAGTTCGGTACTCGTTCGATGAATGGCAAGGCGATTATTTATCCTTATTGGGAGAATGTTGCCAGAGGATATGAGGATATTATTGCAGTATTAACTTTGTTTATGTTGTTATTCATAGCATATCCAGTAGTATTGCTAATTGGATTTATATGGTATAAATGGCGTCATAAGACTTGGACAGCAAAAAGTGTAGCCCATATGCTTGGGGATAAATGGGAAGATTATTTAGAAAAACGTCGTAATCAAAAACGTAACAACAACGGGGACGATAAGCGTAAAGAGGGAACGAAAAAAGGATTACGATTAAGATTACACAAAAGAGAGGAAGATGAGGAGGAATGGTTATGAAAAAGAAAGCTTTTACAAAAATAACAAGCATGATTCTAGCGGCATCCATGATGCTTGGGTTGTGTGCTTGTGGTGGAAATAGTGCAGAAGATGAAGCAAAAGCATCTGCGGCAAAGGAAGCTGTATATTCCTATCAGGATTTAAAATTACCTTATGAGCCTTCTGATGAAGAGGGAATGAGTATTACAGGTGGCGGCTACATAGATGGTAGATTGTATTATATAGCAACTATTAATAGTTGGAAGGACGGACAAAATAAAACCGAGTTAAGACTTTGGAGTATGTTAGAGGATGGAAGTGATGTAAAAGAAGTAATACTACAGCTTCCAGAAGAACAACCTAGAGAAGATAAAGCAGAGGGTGATGAAACTAGTACTGGAGAAGGTGAGGCATCTACAGAGATTCAGCCTAGAGCAGAGGTTGAAGTGGAAGCGATTGCATCATCAGATATTGCAGTAACATTACCAGCAGTACCAGAGGACGGTGGAGTTGCACCAGAAGGTGATGTGCCAGAAGAAATAGTAAACACCTTTACTTATGTGAATTATAGTTATGCAACCGTTGGAAATGACGGCCAAGTATATGCAATGAAGAATGTGTCCTTTGAGGATTATTCAGATCCTAATAATTATATCTGGGAGAATTCTTCTAGTATTGTAAGCTGGGATTTGGAAGGTAATCTTTTGTGGGAACAGACCTCAGAGATTTTACCAAATGATAAAAATGGTGCATGGCTTCAGTCTATGGATACCATGTCAGACGGTGGTGTGATTATCCTTTTAGCAGGGGAAGATTTTAGTTGCGTATCCATTGATAAAGAAGGCAATATCATTGCTGAATCACCATTGAAAGTGGATGATACCATTAAGCAGAATATGGCACAGTCTTACGTTGATAAAGATGGTAATCTTATTATCATGGCATATAACAATGAGTACACCAAACTTACTGCATATAAGTATGATGTGAAGACAGATACCTTGGATCAGGGAGTGGAATTACCAGGTAGCTTAGCAATGTTTGGTTACTATGATATGGGCGCAGGCGTGAATACAGATTTGATGTATAGCACTGGTGATGGTATTTATACATATAATCTTGGGGATGCAGAACCTGTTTTAATGATGAGCTTTGTTAACTCAGATATGGCAGCTGCTAATATTTATAATATTATTCCAATTGATGAAACTCATTTTGCTGCTGTATACAGAGATGTTGTAGAGTACACTGATATTCCAGCAGTATTTACCAAAGTGAATCCAGAGGATATTCCAGATAAAAAGGTTCTTACGCTTGCAGGTGTATATGTAGGAAGTGACGTTAAGAAACGTGTAATTGATTTTAATAAAGCCAGTGATACCTATCGTATTGTGGTAAAAGATTATAATAACTACAGCACCATGGAAGATTATAACGCTAGTTATACCCAGTTGAACAATGACATTATTACAGGCAATATGCCAGATATTCTCATAACAGATGATTATAATATGCCAGTAGATAATTATATTGCGAAGGGTTTGGTTGCAGACATTGGTAAATTAATAGAAAGTGATGAGGAATTGTCGCAGCTACAGTATTTGGATAATGTATTCAAGGCATATTCTGTAGATGATGTGTTGTATTATGTAATTCCAACCTTCTATGTGCAGTCTTATATTGCAAAAGATAAATGGATTGGTGATAGAGAGACCTGGACTCTTCAAGATATGATGGATGCAGTGGCAGCAATGCCAGAAGGTGCATCAGCATTCGGTGCTGATTGGGTTAGAAGTAGCTTTGTGGCTAATATGATGAACTATGGCGGACAGGATTTTGTGGATGCTGCAACAGGTAAGTGTTCTTTTGATTCTGAAGAATTTATAGCGTTGTTAGAGTTTGCAAAAACTTTCCCGGCAGAGCTTCCAGAAGATTTTTATAGTGATGATAAGTTCTGGGAACAATATGATTCTCAATATAGAGAAGACAGAACGTTGTTATATAGTATGTACATTTCAGATTTTAGGAATTTGAGCTATTCTTTGAATGGTTATATTGGGGAAGAGGCGGCTTATGTTGGTTTCCCAAGTAATGGGGATACACATTCCGTAGTAAAATCAGATATTGCATTTGTTATTTCTTCAAAGAGTAAGAATATTGATGGTGCATGGCAGTTTTTACGTCAGTACTTGACAGAAGACTATCAGAATGAGATTGAATGGGGATTGCCAGTATTGGAAAGCGCATTCATGGAGAAATCTCAGACTGCAACCAAGAAGCCTACCTATATTGATTATGAAACTGGTGAAGAAGTGGAATATGACGACTACTTCTATATGAATGGGGAAGAATTTGTTTTAGACCCACTTTCTCAGGAACAGCTTGACCAGACAATTGCATTTATTAAGAGCGTAGATAAGAAATTTTTCTATAATGAGAACATTACCAATATTATTAATGAAGAAGCTGAAGCATTCTTCTCAGACCAGAAGTCAGCAGCAGAAGTAGCTCAGATTATTCAGAGTCGTGTACAGATTTATGTAGACGAGAATCGCTAAAATGCAATAAAAAGTGCTCTATGATAAGTATAGAAAAAGTCGCAGGTGTAGTAAGACCTGCGACTTTCGTTTTTAATCAAGTGTGATTGGAATACTATAACGTGCCATATGATGCTCCAAGGTCAACTCATGGCCGTGTTCTTTTAACCATTGTTTGTACACCTTATATTCAGGCATAATACTGGCTACCATATTCCAAAAGTCTTTGGAATGGTTCATATGGGTTAAGTGGCAAAGCTCATGTACCACCACATAATCTAATACTTTTGGAGGTGCAAACATAAGGCGGTAATTAAAAGATAATGTCCCTCTAGAGGAACAGCTTCCCCAACGGCTGCGTTGGTCGCGGACGGTAATAGAGGTGTAGTGACCGCCAGTTAATGTATGATAATAAGCCACACGTTTTGGAAAATATTCTTTGGCGGCATTGCGATAGCGACGTTCCATTACAGCTAACCGTTTTTGCTCGGCTTCAGACAATATAATATTATATGGGTAAGATGAGTAGTTAGCCATGTAAGTTCCTTTCAAAAAGTAAGCAAAAAGTATATGCTACGTTGAATTATATTCTTCTGTATCATATACTTTTTTCGTTGAAAAGTAAATGAAGGGATAGTACAATTACGTCAGAAATGAAAATGCAGATAAAGAATGCAAGAGAATATGAGAAGTTTGTAAATATCAAAAAAAGAACTTAAGAAGGGAAGAATAGAAAATGGCAGGAAAATGCATTATTATAGGCGCAGGTGATTTAACGATAGGCAACATTAACATGACAGAAGAGGATTATATTATTGCGGTAGATGGTGGTTTGTCTTATTGTGGAGTCTTGGAAGTGGAACCAGATATGATTATAGGTGACTTTGATTCCATTACAGAACAGGAGAAAGAAGCGGTATTAGCGTTGAAACAACAGATTCCAGAACGAATTATGGAATTGCCAGTAGAGAAAGATGATACCGATATGTTGGTGGCTATCAAACATGGTTTGGAATTAGGATATGACATCTTTCACATTTATGCAGGAACTGGTGGAAGGTTAGACCACACCATAGCCAACATTCAGTGCCTTTTGTATTTGAAAAATCATGGTGCTACAGGATATTTAATAGAAGGTAGTGGAATGATTCTGGTGGTGAAGAATGAAGCGGTATCCTTTAAAGAAGGAATGGAAGGCTATCTGTCTATTTTCCCATTAGGACAAAATGCAAAGGGTGTCACCCTGAAAGGATTGAAATATCCTCTACAAGATGCCACCCTTAACAATGATTATCCCCTTGGAATCAGTAATGAATTTACTGGTGAGATGTCTACAGTCTCTGTAGAAGATGGGGAATTGGTATGTATCTTACAATATGTATGTGACTAATTATGCATATTTTTTATCTACTTCAATCACTGCGAAGTGATAAGGATTTTCTTCCAAAATACGTTTGGAAATCATCTGAATCAATTCTTGATCTGTATATTTGTATTTATAAGGGACCACGATATCAAAAATGACATTGGTATGGGTTGGTCCTTTTACTATGCGGAAATCGTGCATGGTAATTACTTCATCAATATCATGAATGTATCCAAGTACTAAAGCTTTTAAGTGGTCGGTCTCTTCATCCCCTACGCAAACGGGGTCCATGTGAATAACTGCTTCGCAATGAAGAGAACTACGTAAATGATGTTCGATTAAATCAATCATATCGTGCATAGTTAGAATG
>CAZHEM010000088.1:0-11540 GCA_964531725.1 uncultured Acetatifactor sp. | reverse complement strand
TCTTTACCCCTCTGATGCTTTCCACATAGTGCAATGCTTCTTCCTGTTCTCCATTTTCCAGCATATGATATATTGCGTCGAAATGATGATTCATATCATGGTATAATTTTGCATTTGCCATGTAGAATTCATTAACTTGCATATAATTTTTTTCCAACATTTCAGCCTGTGTTGTTAACATTGTTACTTGTAACTGCTCTTCCTTTTGCTTAATCACAAAGTAGCATCCAAATGCCAGTACTAAAATTATTGCTAAAAAAGCATACCATGTGGTATTCACATGTATGTTGAAACTACTTACCATCATAGTCCCCAAAAATGCACTTCCTATTACACCAACAATGGATATTAATGCAACATATCGAGTGCCTTTTAATGGCATATTCTTTTTCTTGAAATAGGAAAGCAATCCTTTATTAGTGCCAAACCACAGTACACCACCGAATAATAAGTAAATAACCCTCGGAAAACCTTTTTCCATAGTAGTGACTCTTATTAGATTTTCACCACCAATCATACCACTAATTGATATAACGACATTTCCAAGCAAAAACATAGAAAAAAAATATGTTCCTACTATTGCAACATTCTGAACGATATCACTTCTCCAAAACAAGAATATCATAATCAAATTCTGCATCATAGCTACCACCATAGTATACGGAGAGGTAAGCGCAATTTGATTCAAACCAATCACAGTTAGTGCATTTATGACATAATATACATATTCTATTTTCCTTACATTTTCTTCTTTCAAGAAAGGAATTTCCCTTCTATTCAAAATTAGGTTCACCCATTGATATAGCCAAAACACTTCGTTAAAGGAACATATCATATCTACTATAGTTGCTATAATACTCATATTCTCATCCCTTCTCCATCCAATATTGTCTGAGTATTTTCTTTACTTCCGTAAGTCTATCTCTACTTATTTGTAATCTGGTCCCATCTGTAAGAATGACATCCCCTCCATTGATTCGGTCTATCTGTAGTAAATTACAGATACACCCTCTATCAATCCATACAAAATCTTCTTGCGGTAACTCTGTATATACCTGCTTTAACGTCTTTCTAACCTTCGCTTTTGTTCCGTTATTCTTCTCAATGTATGCATACTTTTCTCTATGCCATATATAGGTAATATTTCGTGTCGGTATTTTCTCCATTCCCTCTTGATTTTCAACAAAAACATACTTTCCTTCGCTCTTTTTTAGCATCTCTATTGCATCTCTTAAGGCATGAAAAATCATCTGCTCCATATATTTCTTGGGAATAAAGCGGAATGGTTGTACTTTAAACGATTCATACACATATCTCTCATGGGATGTAATAAAAATGGTAAGCACTCCCGGAAGATAGTCCCTAATCCTTTCCGTCAATTCCATACCATCTAAATCAGGCATTTCAATATCTAGTAGTAACAAGTCATAACTGGTTCCATCTTCTATCTCATACAGCAAAGCCTGACTACTCGAAAATATCTGTTGTTCACAAATCAATTCCTCTTCGCGAACAAATCTCTCAACACAACTTGCTACTAATTCTCCTTTTTCCACGTTGTCATCACATATTGCTATCTTTATCATTTTGTGCCCCCTAAACACTTACGCTTTCTCAAAAAGGTATATTCTCTGTTTTTCTATATCCATTAAATACGCATCTTCTTTTAATATCAACAATTCAAAAGAAATTTCATTTTCTCTTTTTCCATAATAATAACAGCCATATTCTTTGTTCTGTAATTTCTCTATGATATCTTCTGCTACATAATCTGCACTGACCAAGCTTTTTGACGACCAAAATCCCAACACTTCCCGAACAGAAACTACCTTCTGTTTCAACACATTGGCTGAATATCTTCTCCTTGGAAATTCCTTTTCAAAAGTAGTCCCCATTTCAGCTAAAATCGGATCAAATATTTTATCAACACTATCATATAGTAGCCCCAATTCCATGTATGCGTCAATTATTTGTTTTGCTGCTTTTAAGCAAGTAAAATCATTTGTTTGCTTATAGCATTCATAAAGCCATTGTACCGCTTCTGCAAAAAGCTTTTTAGGGTTTCCTCCCACACCCACATAACTTTCTGCTGCAAATTTAATCACTTCTGTTTCTTCCGAACAATGATTGTAATTCATATTTTTATCTCCATTCATACTATTCAACACATATTTTAGCTTATTCTGACATAGCACAACACGTTTTCATTTCTGATATGCATTGTCTATCCTATAGGATAACATACCTAATGCCATTCTTGTTTTTCAGTCCTTTATCCGCTTCTTTTTGTCCTTAAGTGGTTCCTTTTTTGTCGCGATTTAAAGGTCTATTTTCTACCTTTCGTGGACATTTCCTTTTTTCTGACTATTTTCAGCTATTATATATGTATCACTATCAATAAGGAGACTAACTATGAACAAGCTAGTTCTGTATCTAACAAAACAAATGGTATTTCACAAAATTATAGAAGAAAATCAAGTATCAATATACCAATATGGATTGGAAATTCTAATTCCATCCGTCATAACTTCTTTTTCTGTATTCATATGTTCCATCCTTATTAGTTCTTGGTATTATGGCTTGTTATATCTAGCATTGACAATCCCCATTAGAACACATGGGGGCGGATATCATGCTTCTACCCGCAAAGCATGCTTTATTCTAAGTAATACAGTTTTTATCCTATTGGTTATTTTCAATCAGTTATTGGTAAAGATAAACCTACCTGTTGGTTGTTGGTTTCTTATTCTATTTGCCAGTTTTCTTTATATTTACAGCAATACTCCCATAGTTAATATAAAACAACCATTAAGCGAATCTAAGCTAAAATACAATGAAAGAGCCATTCGGCTTTTTGCATCTGTTGATTTCATCTTATTTAGCTTATTGCTTACTAAATTTCCCTCAGACATGCTATTACATTTTTTAATATTATCTTATATGTCAATAGCAATACTAATTTTGATTGAGAAACTAAAACTACAATTTAAAATTGTAGTTGGAAAGGAGATATAAAATGGTCTATTTACTACGTTTGCTCTCATGCATAACACTAAAAACTGCTTTAAATAGTTCTAACGCAACATCTAATTGGACTTTTTACCAACCTACTTTACCAGATGAACTTAGGTAAATGCATTCAACTATCTAAAATGGAGCATACCGTTGTGGTATGCTCCATCCTCTTTTTTTCCTATTTCTCCTGTCCCTTCACAGCAAAGCACACGCCTGTATCGTCAGGCTTGTCTTCATCAAACTTGTAATCCTGCCCTGGAAGAATAGCATTCAAGATAATACCTACCAATGCACCGACAGCAAGACCCGACAAGCTAATGGTAAGTTCTCCAATCTGGAATGCAATTGCACCAGCGGCACTGTAGCTGATACCAATAGATAATACAAGAATCAGTGCTGCAATAATAACATTGCGACTCTTGGTGAAGTCTACTTGAGTCTCCACGATATTACGCACACCCACTGCAGAAATCATTCCGTACAATACCAAAGACACACCACCACAGGTTGCTGTTGGCATACAGCCAATGATTGCCGCCACCTTTGGTGAGAAGGAGAATAAAATGGCAAATACTGCTGCAATACGAATTACCAATGGATCGAATACTTTGGTAAGTGATAACACACCAGTGTTCTCTCCATAAGTAGTATTCGCAGGTGCTCCGAAGAGAGAAGCTAACATAGTAGCCAAACCATCACCAGTTAATGTACGGTGAAGCCCTGGATTCTTGATATAGTTAATTCCTACTGTTGAAGAAATTGCTGACATATCTCCAATGTGCTCTACCATAGTCGCAAGTGCAATTGGCATGATAGTAATAATAGAAGTAACCAACATTGCTGTGTTGCCATCTCCTAATACCGAGAATGCAGTCTGCTCCCAGTGAATTGGAAGACCAAACCAATCCGCCTCGGCAACAGGTGTGAAATCTACTCTTCCCATGCATGCAGCAAGCACATAGGAGCCGACTACACCAATAATAATTGGTACAATCTTCACCATGCCTTTTCCCCAGATATTACATACAATTACAAGGGCAATGGCTACCAATGCAATGAGCCAGTCTGCAGAACAGTTGTTAATTGCAGAAGTTGATAAAGTCAAACCGATTGCAATAATGATAGGACCAGTTACGATTGGTGGGAAGAACTTCATTACTTTTCCCGTACCGAATACTTTGATTAATGCTGCTAAGACCAAATACAGAATACCTGCACATGCCACACCAAAACATGCATATGGTAGCAGTTCCTTATTAGCTGTCTGATTCCCAGCTTCGTCTACAAGCATTGGGGCAATGGCTGCATATCCACCCAAGAATGCAAAGGATGAACCTAAAAATGCTGGAACCTTACATTTGGTAATTAAGTGAAAAAGTAAGGTACCTACGCCGGCAAAAAATAATGTGGTAGACACATCTAAACCAGTTAACATAGGCACTAAAATAGTAGCCCCGAACATGGCGAACATATGCTGAAGTCCTAAAAGTATCATTTTGGGTGTCCCCAAAGTCTTCGCATCATAAATGCCATTTTCTCCCAGAGCTACTGTTGATTTGCTACTTTTTTCTTCCATAAGAAAATATCCTCCCTAGTAAAATAAATTGTGACAAAAATCTCTAAAAAATATAATATCCCCACCCTTTTGCAACGTCAAGCATTCTTCCCACAAAAGTTGACCTTTTTTAATCTCATTTCGCACATTGTCAATTTGCACATTCTGTTTTAGAATAGATATAGAAATTTTGAGAAAGAAAAGGGACACACTATGAAAGAACAGCTTTATACCATCCCACTTAACGACGCAGTCAATGCGCAGGACGAATGTCCTTTTTGCTATATAGAACGCAGTATTGAACAGGATATGATTGATTTTGTGCTCGGTTCCGCTTCTTCCTATATGGAAGCAGATATCCGTGATATGACCGACAAAGCAGGTTTCTGTCGCATGCATTTTCAGAAAATGTTTGATTATGGCAACACCTTAGGCAATGCTTGGATTCTGAAAACACACTACTTACGCATGATAAAAGAGATGAAACAGGAATTCTCTTCCTTCAAGCCAGGTAAGACCTCCTTAAAGGATAAGCTTACTAAGACTGTCCAAAACAAAAATGCCATCGGTGTATGGATTGAACAAAAGGAAGATTCTTGCTATATCTGTAACCAATACAAGGATACATACGAGCGTTACTTAGACACCTTCTTCTATCTCTACAAACAGGATGAAGCTTTTCGCGAAAAGATCGTAAATGGCAAGGGGTTCTGCCTCCCTCACTTTGGCGACCTTTGCGCTGCTTCTGATTTAAAATTATCGGATAAAGAAAAAGAAGATTTCTATAAAGAGATGTTTCCATTAATGGAACGTAATATGGAGCGCATCGCAGAAGATGTGGCTTGGATGGTAGAGAAGTTCGATTACCGTAATAAAGATGCAGACTGGAAGAACTCCAAGGACTCCATCCAGCGTGGTATGCAGAAGTTAAAGGGTGGATACCCTGCCGATGCACCTTATAAGATGAATAAATAATACAAACGAGGTTTCTATGAATATACTTATAATTGATGGACAGGGTGGCCAATTAGGGGCCCAACTTATAAAAGCTATTATGACACGATTCTCAAATGTCAACTTAATCGCTGTTGGCACCAATGCAACTGCTACAGCTTCTATGATAAAGGCTGGTGCTAAGCAAGCTGCCACAGGAGAAAATCCTATTATTGTGGCTTGTCGTAAGGCAGATGTCATCATTGGTCCAATTGGTATTGTAATCGCAGATTCTTTATATGGCGAAATTACACCACAAATGGCTGTTGCAATTGGGCAAGCAGATGCCACACGCATTTTAATCCCTATGAATAAATGTGAAAATCTCATAGCAGGTGTTCGCGAGTTAACAATGTCTGCCATGATAGAGGATGTACTAGAGCGTTTAACTCAAATTGTTTCGTAGACAAATCCCGTACATAAATAACAGTCGTATATAATACTCATCTATCGCTTGCATACAAATTACTACTTATGTTATAATAAGTGAGTTGTTCAGAAGGACAATGAAGGAACAGAAGTTCCAGTTATTTATTTTTATTTTTATTATACTAGTTTATTTATACGATACTATGAAGGTGTTGTTTTTCCAGCAGGAAGAATAACTCCTTTTTTATTGTATACAAGAAAGGATTTACTTATGAAAAAACAATTTAACACTCGTACCATGATTTTAGCCGCTATGTTTTTAGCCATAGCCTATGTACTCCCATTCCTTACTGGACAAATACAACAATTCGGTTCAATGCTTTGTCCAATGCATATTCCAGTATTGATTTGTGGTTTTATCTGTGGATGGCCATGGGGACTAATGGTTGGTTTTATTGCACCACTGTTTCGCTCCATTACATTAGGAATGCCTATGTTATTTCCACAAGCAGTATGCATGGCTTTTGAGCTTGCTACATACGGAGCAGTTGCTGGATTATGTCATAAATTATTACCAAAGGGGAAAATATCCGTTTATATCTCCCTTATCTGCGCAATGATTATTGGACGTGTTGTATGGGGTGTTGCCATGTCTATTTGTGTAGGCATTGGAGGCGGAAGCTTCGGTTTCTCCGCATTTATCGCTGGTGCTGTTACCAATGCAATCCCTGGCATTATTCTACAGCTTGTGTTAGTCCCAATCTTAGTCATTCTATTAGATAGAGCCAATCTTAGTACAAACAAATAATATAAAACAAACCCGCTATTTCTGCCATTTAGTCACATAAAAACACTAAATCGGCACCTCATAGCGGGTTTCTTTATTGCTTTCTTTTGGTTCTCTTTTCTATTCTCGATTCACTATTTTTCTCATCATATCTAAATAATCTGCCGTCTCTTCATACAACATCTCTGGCTGAAAAGATGCATCCAAAAATCGCTCCGTCATCAAACCTTTAATGGTAAACTCTAGCATCTTACGAAGCTTCTCTCCGTCCACACCTTCTGGGAGGCTACTATAATCAATCTGACTATAGATTGCATCATATACTTCCTGCATAGCATTGCGCTTCTCCTCAATAGCCAGCAAAGCTTCACTGACATTCTCCGATACAGACGCATTCAAAAATTGCTGCATGTATGGGTAACCACGCATGGCATGCATTTTGGCACGCTCCATCTGCTTCATTACCTGAAACAAATCCTTTTCATTGGCATCCACAGATGCACGCAATTCCAATGTCATATATCTCACACTATAATCATATACAAAAGTATACAACCCCAACTTGCTTTCAAAATAATGAAATAAAAGTCCCTTACTGATAGCAGCATCTTTTACAATATCATCTGTACTAGCATGACGATATCCACTAAGTGCGAATGCTTTTAAAGCCGCATTTATCATTCTGTCCTGTTTATCTTTTTTTAGGTCAAAAAATTTACCGTTCATGCCACTACTCCGTTTCTAGGTTTCTGTCTTAAAAGTCAGACATATGGCTAGTGTAACATAAACAAACTTGCCTTTCAAGCACGCACCTAAGCTTAATAATGGATTTTTACAGAAAATTTATGCATATTCTCTTTTCATTTTTGCAAAATAGTATTAATATATTAATATAACGTATAAATTGGAAAGGGGTCACTTATGGCAAAGAAATTTGGTAAGTTTTTATTATTCACCGCTGCTGTAGGCGCAGCCGCAACCGCTGCATATTACTTTATGCAGAAGAAGGACATCTCTCTTACTGGTCTAACCGATGAAGATGATGACTATGATGATTTTTATGAAGATTTAGATGATGATTTAGATAACACTCGTTCCTATGTTTCCTTAAGTCGTGATGCTGCACCTGCAGTAGATGCTGATGATGAGGACGAGACTGGAGACGAAGGTTTCTTCACTCCACTAGCAGAGCAGGTAGCAGAAGTTATTGAAGAAAAGGTAGAAGATAGCGAAGAATTCTTCGACGAAGATGATGCATCTGATGAAGAACCACCTATCGCAGATATGTAATCTATTATTTGAAGTTTCGCACTTGATTCTTATAAAATCCCCAGTATGTATGGCATATGCCTTACATACTGGGGATTTTGATTATTGAATCTCTAAGAAAGCCATGCTTTCTCTAATAGCTTCATCCCTTGTATAATTTGTTCGTCACTCATTCCACCAAAACCCAACAATATGGTAGCATTCTTGTACTTCTCATTTACTGTCCCTTCCACCATACTTCCAGACAGACCATAGACCTTTACCCCTACCTCTGCAGCCGCCTGAATCAATTGCTCTTCCTGTTTCTTATTCTTCGCAGTTAAGAGCAAATGCAAGCCAGCACGTTCTCCCGATATGGTAAATATTCCTTGGAATGGTTCTAAGCACTCCATTAATAGTTCATGTTTTGCTCTATATATCTTGCGCATCTTATTCAAATGACGTTCAAAATAGCCATCCCTGATAAACTCATTCAAGATTCTCTGGTCAATACGAGATACTGTACAAGAGTAGAAATAACAATCCTTTTTATACTTTTCAAGCAAGCTCTCTGGTAGCACCATGTAGCTAACACGAATTGCTGGCGCAATAGCCTTAGAAAAAGTTCCAATATAAATTACCTTACCACTATCATCAGCACCTTGTAGGGCTGGAATTGGTTTTCCTCGATAACGGAATTCACTATCATAATCATCCTCAATTAAGTAACGTTCTGGACTTTTTTTCGCCCAATTCAATAGTTCTGCTCTTCGTCCAATTGGCATCACTGTTCCTGTAGGATATTGATGAGAAGGCATTACATAAGCTGCTGTTACATTTGTCTTCTCCAACTGAGATACTATCATTCCATTCTCGTCCATATCCACCGTCTCGATATGATAAGCAAAGGACTGAAAGATATTGTACGCACGCTTATAAGTTGGATTCTCCATAGCAATACGCACATGACGTCCTAATATTTTTTCGAGTAGCATCAATAAATAATCGTTACCTGCACCTACAATAATCTGTTCTGGGGTGCAATTCACGCCACGGGAAGAATGCAAATAACGGCTAATGGTAACACGCAAATCATAATCTCCCTGCGCCTCACCCTGGGAAAACAATTCACTATTTCCATCATTCAGAATATTTTTGGTGATACGTTTCCATACCCCAAATGGGAAAGGTGCCATGTCAATTCCATAGGGTGAAAAGTTATATAAAATTTGAGGGGTACTATGTGCTTTTATCGTTTCCCCTACTAAATCATTACTCTTAGATTCTAACAATAATCCGCTTTCTGGAAATAGCTTATTGTCCAATTCGGCAGGCATCATCCCTTCCATTATTTCGTCCATCTGAAATAATTCTTCCACCGAACATACAAAGAATCCCCGATATGGTCTGGATTCAATGTATCCCTCGCTCAACAACTGGTCATAAGCATAGTCTACCGTACTTCTCGCCACCTGCAAATGTTCTGCCAAGGAACGCGTAGAGGGAAGCCTCTCTCCTGCAAGAAGCTTCCCCTCTCTAATTTCTTTACTTATATGTTCATAAATTTGCTCATATAGACATTTATCACTGTCTGTACGCAGTCTTATGGTCATATCGTACATTATTTTGCCTTGTCCTTCTTAAGCTCTTCTAAGATTTCTTCCTTTAAATCTCTAGCCTTATCCTTCATACGGTTATTAGCATTGGTTCCAGTTAGAAGTAATGCAATCATCTTACTAGCTACATCATACTTCTTAAAGCGTTTTGCAAGTACTGCCAACAAATAGTTCATGGTAGGCTCATCCATACCACACATTGGGAATGCTTCATTAGCAACTGCCTCAGTGAAACCGTTATAAGCATTCAAAAGGAATTCATCTTCCTGTGCCTTCAACTCATCTAACTTAACCTGGTCAGTCTCACCTTTTTCCATAAGTTCTTCTGCCCAGCCACGAATCAACCATGCACTCTTAAGGCAAATATATGCCTTTTCACTTGCCTTACCACGTCTCACAACTGCATTAACCAACGCAAGCTGATATCTTTCAAGGCCTTCTTCGTAAGAATAAGTCTCACCTTCATATGGATGTAATTTAACATTACTACTAATGTTTTCTTTAATCAATTTGGTCTGCATACTGCTTAGACCAGCCACAAATCTAGTTAAAGCTGCATATCCACAATTAGGGCACAAAGCAACATCATACTTAACAGGATCAATAAATTCATATTTAGGTCTCAAGTCCTGATCAGAGCCAATCAATCTTGCTTTACCACTACGCATCATCTTAGCTGTAAAAGTCTTGTCACATACTGGACACTCAAAAGTCTTATCAAATAACAAGTCTTTTTCTTCAATCTTAACCTCTACTGGCTTACCATCTTCTCCAGCCTTGTCTTTCTTAGGATCTTCGAAGATATTCATATCTTCTAAATTCTTCAAACCTAGTCCTGTAAGTCCTGATAATAATCCTGCCATTCTAGTATCTCCCTTTCTTATGAATTCTTTGGTAATGAGTAAGAGCTCTTCAAGGATACGATACGATTAAATACCAATGCATCTGGCTTAGAATCCTTCGCATCTACACAGAAGAAGCCTTGTCTTACAAACTGGAAGCTGTCATATGCTTTTGCATCAGCAAATGCAGGCTCCAAATAACACTCTTTTAATACAGTCAATGAATTAGGGTTGATGTTCATGCTTCCATCTTCATTGTATACACCTTTTTCTTCATCCACTAAGTTCTCATACAAACGTACTTCTGCTTTAATAGCCTGCGCAGCTGGAACCCAATGAATTGTTCCCTTTACTTTACGTCCATCAGGTGCATTACCACCTCTGGTCTCAGGGTCATAAGTACAGTGTACCTCAATTACCTTACCATTCTCATCCTTCACACAACCAGTACAGGTTACAAAATATGCGTTCATTAAACGTACTTCATTGCCTGGGAAGAGACGGAAATACTTCTTAGGAGGTTCCTCCATAAAGTCATCTCTATCAATATATAACTCTCTTCCAAATGGAATCTGACGGCTTCCTAATTCTTCATTCTCCAAGTTATTAGGTGCTTCTAGCATCTCTGTCTTGTCTTCTGGATAATTATCAATAACCAACTTCACAGGGTCAAGAGCCGCCATCATACGAGGCTTCTTAACCTTCAAGTCTTCTCTAATACAATACTCAAGCATTGCATAATCTACAGAAGAATTACTCTTAGATACACCACAAAGTTCTACAAACATTTTGATAGATTCTGGAGTGAATCCTCTTCTACGAAGAGCTGCAATAGATACTAATCTTGGGTCATCCCAACCATCTACAGTACCTTCTTCTACTAACTTCTTAATGTATCTCTTACCAGTTACTACATTGGTTAGATATAATTTTGCAAACTCAATCTGCTTTGGTGGATGTGGGTACTCTAATTCTCTTACCACCCAATCGTACAAAGGTCTGTGATCTTCGAATTCCAAGGTACAGATAGAATGGGTGATACCCTCAATTGCATCCTCAATCGGATGTGCAAAATCGTACATAGGGTAAATACACCACTGATCGCCTGTATTATG
>CAZHEM010000087.1:0-11696 GCA_964531725.1 uncultured Acetatifactor sp. | reverse complement strand
ACCAGGAGGTGAACCAATCATCTTGGATACCGAATGTCCTTCCATATATTCTGACATATCTACACGAATCATTGCATCTTCCGAGCCAAACATAGCCTCTGCTAACGCTTTGCTAAGTTCTGTTTTACCTACACCTGTAGGTCCAAGGAATAAGAAAGAACCAATTGGACGATTAGGGTCTTTCAAGCCCACTCTACCTCGACGCATTGCCTTAGATACCGCAGTAACAGCTTCCTTTTGACCTATTACACGTTTTTGTAAAATGCTCTCCAACTTAAGCAGACGTTCACTTTCTTTTTCAGCAAGCTTCTGCACAGGAATCTTGGTCCACATGGCAACCACTTCGGCAATCTCATTTTCACCAATGGAGATTTTTCTATTAGCCTCTTGATTAGTACGACGTTTCATTCCACGCTCATATTTCTTTATAAGCTGTTCTTGATTACGCTTAATTTCTGCTGCCTGTGTAAATGCCTCCATACGAATAGAACGTTCTATCTGAAGGTCCATATTCTTAATCTGTTCCAACATCTCTTTTTGCTTATCTGGCACATCTGATACACGAAGTCTTGCACTTGCTGCCGCCTCATCAATTAAGTCAATGGCCTTGTCTGGGAGATTACGGTCATTAATATAACGATTCGCCAAGCGAACTGCCGCCTCCACAGCTTCTGGTAGAATATTCACCTGATGATGTTCTTCATATTTACCTTTGATTCCTTCCAGAATACGAATTGCTTCCTCTTCTGTTGGTTCTTCTACATTAACTGGTTGGAAACGACGCTCCAATGCAGCATCTTTCTCCACATATTTACGATATTCTGAGATAGTTGTCGCACCAATCAATTGAATTTCGCCTCTTGCAAGAGATGGCTTTAATATATTAGAGGCATCAATGGCACCTTCTGCACCACCTGCTCCAATAATAGTGTGTAACTCATCTAAGAATAAAATAATGTTACCATCCTGAATTACTTCATGAATTACTTTCTTAATACGTTCCTCGAATTCACCACGGTATTTACTTCCAGCTACCATTCCAGATAAGTCCAAAGTAAGTAATCGCTTATTCTGTACAGTAAAAGGCACATCACCTGCCACAATACGAAGTGCCAAACCTTCTACAACTGCAGTCTTACCAACACCTGGCTCACCAATTAGACAAGGGTTGTTCTTGGTTCTTCTACTAAGAATCTGTACTACTCGACGAATCTCTTCTTCTCGGCCGATTACAGGGTCTAATTTACCATTTCTTGCTAATGCAGTCATATCACGACTATACTGCTCCAAAATAGAAGCCTTTGGTTTCCCTGCTGCTTTACGTCCCAGATCTTCTTTTACCAAATTAGGATCCTGACCAATAGCCACCAAAATATCCTTATACAGCTTCTGTACATTCACACCCAAAGTGTTTAACAAACGTACCGCAACATTTTCCCCTTCGCGAATCAAAGCCATCAAAATATGCTCTGTTCCTGTTTGACTTTGCCCAAAACGTTCTGCTTGTTTATGCGCCTCTTCTAATACTCTCTTACTTCTTGGCGAGTATTCCTCTCTTTCCGCCAGCATAACGCCACTATCAAAGGCAATCAGTTCACGAATCATATCTAGCACTTTATCTGCTTCTACTCCATTATCCGCTAAGACTTTGGCAGCTACACCCGTCTTTTCTTTCATCAATCCCACAAGGATATGTTCTGTACCGATATATCCTTGCTTCAGGCTTTTGGCACATCTTGCTGACAAGTTTAATGCTGTTTGTGCCTTATTTGTAAATTGCGATTGCATTAATATAAGCCTCCATATTCTTCATATATTTCATCAATTAAGTCATGCATTTCTTCTCGGGAGATATTTTTACAGCTTCCTTTTGCAAGAATAACCTGTAATTCCTTCTTTAATTCCTGCAAAGTATTCATTCGGTCCATACTGACCGCAATTACTGCACCTTTTCTTCTGTCAACCTTCACATATCCTTCTTGTTTCAAAACAGTATATGCTTTGTTCACAGTATGCATATTAATTCCAATCAAATCCGCCAATTGCCGTACACTAGGCAACGAATCGCCCTCCCTATATTGGGAAGTAGCAATTCCCATAATAATCTGATTACGCAACTGTAAATACAGGGCTTCATCACTGTTAAAATCAATCTCTATATACATGTAAAGCCCTCCTTCCCAGTCAGCTTTGATTGTTATATTCATAATATAACAGCCTAGTTAACACTGTCAACCAACCCAAGTAAAAGTTTATAGTGATTTAATAAAAAGAACAGCCCATTTCTGAGCTGTTCCCATAATACAATTTTATTCTTCATCGCCTTCCCAATTCAAGAATTCAAATTCAAATTCATCCTCGTCAGCCATAAAGTTCTTTGCCTTCCAACCTGGATTAGAAGCTCCATTGTCAGCCTGCTGTACAGGTCTTTGGGCTGGTCTATTTCCTGCTGGCGTCTGGCCTACTGGTCTCTGCGCTGGTCTTGCTCCTGCTGGTGCTTGGCCTGCTGGTCTCTGCGCCGGTCTTACTCCTGCTGGTGTCTGGCCTGCTGGTCTCTGCGCTGGTCTTGCTCCTGCTGGTGTCTGGCCTGCTGGTCTTTGCGCTGGTCTTGCTCCTGCTGGTGCTTGACCTGCTGGTCTCTGCGCTGGTCTAGTTCCTGCTGGTGTCTGGCCTGCTGGTCTCTGCGCTGGTCTAGTTCCTGCCTGTGCCTGGCCTGCTGGTCTTTGCGCTGGTCTCTGTCTTACAGGCTGCTCTTCACCTACAGTCTGCATAACCCTTCGACTTGATCTTCCAGAACTAGATGTTCCACCGTTTCCACGTTTTCTGTAGGTTTCCTTTTCCACTTCCTCAAAATACGCTTCATCCAACATATCTTTAATGCGGAAAATCAGCAATGCAATCGCACCTAATGCAACTACCAATACAATCACAAGAATAATCACAGTAACCTTCTGGCTCTTTATTTTGTCTAATGATTCTTCATACAAAGTCTTGTTAGCCTCTACAGCATTGAACATATCCTCAATAACATAACGTTTTCCTGCTGCATTATCTACTAAGTACCATTTATCTCCATCAAGCTGAGTATCCCAATCCTTGGTTTCTTCTACAACTGGTGCTTCTGGTTGAGTTGTCTCAGGAGCTGGTTCATCTGAAGGAACTACTAATTCTCCCGCTAATGTCACATAATCGTTACGAATAAAACCTACAACCTCTGTACCATTCGCAATGAAATTGACACGATACCATGTATTACCATCTGTACCTGTTGCTGTGCCTGTTACAGTAAGCGCAATACCGCTCTGCGCTGTAGTCACAATACTACTGGTGGTAGATGCATTAGAACGAACACGAACTGCCGAACCACCAGTCACGTTTGCACTAATTGGCTCCACTTCAGTTACAGCTACTGGTGTTTCATTTACTACAGGAGCTGGTGTCTGAGTAGTAGTTGTCGTAGTGCTAGTGTTAGTATTTGTAGTTGTTGTATTGTTTGATGTAGTTGAACTAGATGACAAAGTAGCTGGTGTAGAACCATCTGTTACTTCTGCCAAATCAGAACGAATAAATCCTTTTGTATTAGCATCTACATAAATCTGATACCATGTCATTCCATCACTACCAGTTGTCTTACCAATAATACTAATCTTATCATCTTTTGCTGCACTACCCATTACGTCACTGCTAGTACTTGCTTCCTTACGAATTTTAGCAGTCTCAGCAGTTACCTTACCTGCACTTTCTGCATGACTCACTATAGCAAATGCATCAACAAATAATCCAACTGATAACACTAATACAAGTGTCATCATTCCTACTAAAGTTCGCCATCCTAACCGTATTTTACGCATTTTATCTCGCTTCCTTTCTCTACAATCACGCGTATTTTGTTCTGTCTTTATAAGTCTAGGCTACGTTTGAAACGCTTCTGACCTTCCTCAGGTTCTTGCACCATACTGTAACCGCGACTATCTTTTTGAATTGCCACTCTTCGCAGGATTTCTTCCTCCTGTCGCATCCTAGTTGCACATACAGGACAATATCTTCCCATACGGATGGAACATCCACATGCCTCACATTTCAAGAACACCTTAGATCCTTCCGCGACTTCAATACGTCCTTCTTTCAACATATAACGAATAGAACGTTGCGATACGCCGATTGCATCTTCCACTTCCTTCGCAGTGGCACCCCTATGTTGCTCAATATACAAACGAACCTTTCCATAGTCATCAAAATCTACCGAACCACACTTTTCACAGTGATATTCGCCAACTCCTACAAATCTCATGCCACCATGACATATACTACATTCACGAGGCACATGATAGGGATCTACGTCAACATTTCTGTTCATCATATAAAGCACCTCCCTTTATATACCCTCTCTTATACTAATTAGGCATCCAAATCTTGCATATTAGCTCAATATATGCACACAAAATAATTTGTGTGTTTCATAGCTTTACGCTTCGTCAATTGCCTTACCAATGTCATTTCTCTTGTACTTATTGTCAAAATCAACCCACTCAGTAGCAGCATAAGCATTGGCTCTTGCTTCTTTTAAGTTGTTTCCTTTAGCAGTTACGCCAAGTACACGTCCACCATTGGTTACGATACCTTCCTCAGTAAGCTTGGTACCTGCATGGAAGCAATAGTAACCATCTGCTCCCTCAAATTTATCCAATCCCTTGATTACATACCCCTTTTTGTAATCAACTGGATAACCTTCACTTGCAAGCACTACACAAACAGCAGCATTATCTTCAAACTGCAAATCGATTTTGTCTAATGTGCCATCTACACAAGCTTCCATTACTTCGATAATATCATTCTTCATTCTTGGTAATACAACCTGCGCTTCTGGATCACCAAATCTTGCATTGTATTCCAACACTCTAGGTCCATTAGGAGTAAGCATTAAACCAAAGAAAATAACCCCCTTGAACTCTCTTCCTTCTGCTGCCATAGCATCTACAGTTGCCTGATAGATGTACTTCTTACAGAACTCATCTACTTCTTCTGTATAGAATGGGCTTGGTGAGAATGTTCCCATACCACCAGTATTCAAGCCCTGATCGCCATCCATAGCACGTTTATGATCCTGTGCAGAAGTCATAATCTTAATTGTCTTACCATCTACGAAGGAAAGAACACTTACTTCTCTACCAGTCATAAATTCTTCCACTACCATACGGTTACCTGCAGAACCAAACTTCTTGTCAGTCATAATAGACTGAACGCCTTCCATCGCTTCTTCCTTGGTATTGCAGATTAGTACACCTTTACCAAGAGCCAAACCATCTGCCTTTAATACGATAGGATAGTTAGAGGTCTCTAAATATTTCATAGCCTCTTCTGCACTATCAAAATTCTCATATGCAGCAGTTGGGATGTTATATTTCTTCATTAAATCCTTAGAAAAAGCCTTGCTTCCTTCCAAGATAGCTGCGTTCTTGCGAGGACCAAAGGTTCTAATTCCTACTGCCTCAAGTTCGTCTACAAGACCACCAACTAATGGATCATCCATTCCTACGATTACAAAATCAATTGCCTTTTCCTGTGCAAAAGCTACCAACTTATCAAATTCCATTGCACCAATAGCTACACACTCTGCAATCTGTCCAATACCAGCATTACCTGGTGCACAATAAATTTTATCAACTTTGGGGCTCTTAGCCACGCAAGTAGCAATTGCATGCTCTCTTCCGCCGCTACCAACGATTAATACTCTCATCTTTTCTCCATGCCTTTCTGCTGTTTGTTCCCTTTATACGGTTGCACACGATTGTTGCAAATCATTTACTTTCTGATAACCTTGCCATCTTTGATAGCAATTTTGTCATTAGCGATATCATTAATCGCCTGTGGGAGAATCACCCACTCAGCCTGCTCCATAACTCGTCTCTGGAGTACTTCTGCAGTATCACCATCTTCTACACATACACATTTCTGTGCAATAATAGGGCCTTCATCCATTCCTTCGGTTACAAAATGAACAGTAGCTCCAGTGACTTTTACACCACGTTCCAATGCCTTCTCATGCACTTTTAGTCCATAATAACCCACACCACAGAAGGATGGAATTAATGATGGATGGATGTTAATGATTCGATTGCTATACTTGCTTACCATTGCTGGTGGAATAGCTACTAAGAAGCCTGCAAGCACAATCAAATCAGGATTCAACTCATCTACTTTCGCAAGGAAAGCTTCATTGAATAAATCTCTATTTTCATAATCCTTAGGAGATACGCTAATAGCAGGAATCCCTGCATTGCGAGCTCTCTCAAGACTCTTTACTGTCTTATTATTGCTAAGTACACCAACAAGCTCCACGTTAGAAATGGAGCCTGCTTGTACTGCATCTATAATCGCTTGTAAATTGGTACCGCCACCGGATACCAGAACAACCACTCTTAGCATAGGGTTACACCTTTCTCACCAGCTTCGCAGTTACCTACTACAAATGGAGTATCACCTGCTGCTTTGATTGCTTCTACAGTCTTGTCAACGTCTGCTGGGTCTACTGCAAGAATCATACCAAGACCCATATTGTAAGTGTTGTACATCATCTGGTCTGTAATGTTACCAGTCTTCTGTAATAATTTGAAGATAGCAGGTACTTCGTAGCTATCTTTCTTAACTACTGCACGAATTCCATCTGGAAGCATTCTAGGGATATTCTCATCGAATCCGCCACCAGTAATGTGGCTACATCCTTTGATAGTAACGCCTGCTGCTTTAACAGATTTTAATGCATTTACATAAATCTTAGTAGGAGCAATTAATGCTTCTCCTAAAGTAGTTCCTAATTCATCATAATATGTATTCAAGCTCTCTGTAGTCATCTCGAACACCTTACGAACCAAAGAGAATCCGTTAGAATGTACGCCTGATGAAGCGATACCAACAAGTACATCACCAGCTTTGATATTAGCACCTGTGATTAAATCCTTCTCATCAACAACACCTACTGCAAAACCAGCTAAATCATACTCATCCTCTGGCATAAGACCTGGATGCTCAGCAGTCTCTCCACCGATTAAAGCACAACCAGACTGTTTACAACCTTCTGCTACACCTTTTACAATGGTAGCAATCTTCTCAGGATAATTCTTACCACATGCAATGTAATCTAAGAAGAATAAAGGCTCACCACCTGCACATACAACATCATTAACACACATAGCAACTGCATCAATACCAATAGTATCATGCTTGTCCATTAAGAATGCTAATTTAACCTTAGTACCACAGCCGTCGGTTCCTGATAATAAAATAGGGTTCTCCATATCCTTAATTGCACTCATAGAGAAAGCACCAGAGAAACCACCAAGTCCTCCTAATACTTCAGGACGCATAGTCTCTTTAACATGCTTCTTCATAAGCTCAACTGACTTATATCCAGCTTCAATATCAACTCCAGCTTTCTTGTAATCCATTATAAAATCCTCCGTTTTCTATCTCGTGTATTGGTCCGTCCCCACACACCAACAGTTCGCTTATCTTATTTCTTCATACCATCTAAGTATGCTTTATATCCAACTTCCTGTAATTTTGCATCTTTTGCAACAACCTGATCTTTAAGTCCTGCACTGTATGCTTTTAATTTCTCAAGAAGCTCTGCATCTGAAGTTGCAAGAATCTTCGCTGCAAGTAAACCTGCATTTGCTCCACCATTAATTGCAACAGTTGCAACTGGAATTCCTGAAGGCATCTGTACGATGGAGTAAAGTGAATCACGTCCACCTAACGAAGTAGTATGCATTGGGATACCAATTACTGGCATTGGGAAAATTGCCGCGCACATACCTGGCAAATGAGCTGCCATACCTGCACCTGCGATAATTACCTTGAAACCTTTGTCTTCTGCAGTCTTCGCATATTCAAAAAATACATCTGGCTCTCTGTGAGCACTAATAATTGTCATCTCATAAGAGATTCCTAATTCTTCTAAAATATCTGCAGCTTTCGCCATAATAGGCATATCTGAGTCGCTGCCCATCACAATACCAACTTTTGCCATGATATCCTCCTCGCAAAATTAATCCATTATTTCTTAGTTTACTAGACTTATGCGTCGAGCGCAATAAGTATCTCAATATTTATTACATTTTTGTGATTTTTGTCAACATCTTGAGGCTAACCTTCTATAATATTGACTTATTCTGCAAAAGCTTCATTCAAGCCTTCTGTTCCTTCCAACACAAAACGTCCATTCTTGATGATAACAACTCTGGTTCCGTCTGCACGCACTGCTGTAAGTTCACCCAATTCATCATAAGGAATCGTAATATCTGTATGACAGTTATAATATGCCTTGGAAGGATTACTTTTACGAAGCAGTGACACCTCGTTGTCTCTTGCCACAATTTCCTTTCCGTTAGTGTTATACACCTTTACATCCTCTGCATGAGAATAACAGGTATCTCCCACTGCAAAATGTGGTCCCATCTTCTCTGCAATCAGAATAGGAAGCTTATCTCCAACATTCATACGCTTTGCCACCACATAAGCAGTGGTGTTGGTTCCGATTGCAAACTCTCCAATTGGAAGTGTTTTATGTCTGAAAAGTAAATTTTCCTTAATAAATGCCTTATTTTCTTCCTCTGTAACAAAATTATCACAACTATAGTCTGCAATCATACCATCCTTAAACGTAATGGCTAGGTTACGGTATTCCAACTCATTTAAGTACACCTTACTTACATGAAGAACACCATTGGTTCCCTCTAATACTGGAGAAGTGAACACTTCACCTACTGGGATATTCACATCTGCTACACAGTTTTCAAAAATGGTCTCCTTTTCAGGATTGTTCAATTTATATAGATTTACACGTAAATCTGTGCGATTGCCATTGCAGCCCTTAATCTCACAGTAATCTGCGGTATCTAATGCATCAATAATAGTCTGCTGAATCATCTGGTATTTTTTATAATCCAATGTATTGATGCGAATGGTCTCATCAAACAATTCCTCAAATACATCTCCAATCTCAGGAATCGGGAAAGCAATAATCGTGAAACTACGCTCTTCCTCTATGATGTAATTGCGCTGTAATTCGCCTGCCTGAGTATTGTATTCCACCATAAGACTACTTTGCTCATCAGACATTTTGAATCTAGTCTGCTTATTCACAGGGTCGAAATTCTTCTCGCCAAAAGTCTCTACCACTGCCGGACCTGCATAGCCCTTCGCCTCTGTCTTAAACATTTCAAAAGCGGTCTTAGTTACTTCTAATTTACGATGTACAAAGTTCTTATCAAAGAATAATGCCTTGTCATCCTTGTGGTCAAACTCATACTGTCTGTTAGCACTACCACTGAAAAGTCCACGCTTGAAAATGCTTGGGTCATACAAAATACTAGTTGGCGCACGGAAAATAACAGGCTTTAAATTCATCTTTTCAAAGTTACCAATAGCTCTGCGAATCATTCGTTCAAAACCAACTCGGTACTCAATACCTACAGTAGACTTAATAGACAAATCTTTATTGGTTACTTCAAATCCAATGCGGTAACCTTCTGTGTAGGTATCTGCCATAGTAGCAATGGTCTCTTCTGGCAACGCATTCATATAACGAACTAATTTCAAATCATTTTCATCTACATATTCACCATATAAGAATAAATAACGTTCATCCTCCAAATTGGCGTTCATAACAATATTGGTGAAGAAATTGTCCTCAGGAACCAGCTTTTCACGTATCTTTTCCTCTGCTGCTACATCTGCATAATCATTCACAAACCAATACAGTATCTGTCTAATAGTCTCTGCCTTAGGAAGTGCCTGATTCTCGCTCCACTCATACACAAATGCAGCATATACCTCTACGAACAGTTCCATACGAATAGCCAATTCCATGATGCGCATCTCATACGCAAAAGCAATCATACTACGCATCTCTGTATAAAGAAATGCCAACATTGCACCGAAATCCTCTCCCAATCTTTCTACTGCCACATCAGGATTAGCATAACTCGCATCATAATTTTCTGGCAACACATCCTCATATAACTTATGATTGCGTTCCATTAATTCTTCCATAGAAGCCTTCTGTAATCCACCCTGCTCTATGAATTGTCTAGTCTCATCTATCTGTAAAATAAATTCTGCTACATTTGCAAAATACTTCTGGAAAACAGGCTCAACCTCCTGTTCTCTTGGAATCTCTACAATTCGTTCTAATGCCAATTGCATACGTTCCATCAACATTTCTTTCTCTTCTACACTCAAGCTACTCATGTTTTTCCACACATTAACCTTTCTTTACCACATACTTCCCATGTAGAGAATCAAGCTGATAAATGCCAATGCTGCTAAATTCAACAAGATTCCTAAAACTGGAAATAATCTATAATAATTTTTTTCCTTAACGGTCACAATTCCAAGGCCTAATCCCGTCAAAGAAAAAATAGTTGCCAAAAGTCCTGTCACTCCATAGCCTGCTGGCGCCTGACCATTATTTATATAAGTCAAATACACTACGATTCCTAGGGATGCACAGCTGATAATACCAAGAATGGTAGCCATAATTGCTCTTTCTGAATTCTTTTTATTGGTAAAAATATAATTTCGTTTCTTCATATCTTTATAAACTCTAAAGGGCACTTCCCATAAAGACCATCTTGTCTTCTGGAAAATGCCCGCTATAGCTCCTTAATTAGAATAAGATTTTGGATTTGCCTGAAAGTAGCTTAGCACCACTGATAATAAGTAGCACTCCTGTTGCCACACCTATCACAAGTGTAACTACACCTACTGCAATATTTAAGGCCCCTGAACCTCTCATTGTTTTAAAAATCTTCTCTTCCATACACGCTCGCCTTTCCATACATCATTATTCCCACATAAGCTAATCTTTGGAAAACCTTATTATGCGCCATATTCCTCATAATATTTGTCAATTGCTGATTTCAAGGTATCGTCAATCAATATCTGTCCATTGTAAGGCTTGTTATATAAATGTTCAATAACATCTGCCATAGAAACAATTGCATTCGCCTCAAAGCCGTACTTTTCTTTAATCTCTTCCAGTGCGCTCTTCTCGCCACCCAAACCTTTTTCCATACGATTTAGGGATACCATAAGGCCTACGATTTCTACATTTGCTGCTCCTCTTACCTTTGGTACAGTCTCTTCCATTGACTTACCAGAAGTGGTAACATCCTCAATCATAACCACTCTGTCGCCATCCTTTAAGGTACTTCCAAGGAAGCTTCCCTTATCTGCACCGTGATCCTTCTCTTCCTTACGGTCTGAGCAGTAACGAATCTCTTTGCCATATAACTTGCTGTATGCGATTGCAGTTACAACACTGATTGGGATTCCTTTATATGCTGGTCCGAACAATACGTCGAAATCATCTCCATAAGTATTATGAATTGCTTTCGCATAATATTCTCCCAAGCCCATCAACTGGCTACCGGTTACATATGCACCTGCATTCATAAAGAAAGGTGACTTACGCCCACTCTTTAATGTAAATTCGCCAAATTTCAACACCTGACAATCTACCATAAACTCAATAAATTCCTGCTTGTACTGTTCCATACAGCAAATCCTCCTTTGTCTCAAGGCTCTACCCGAATTTTTATCGTTCCTAGAATAACACAGAAATGTTCTTTTTTCAACGGGTTTCAGAAACTAATCTTCCTTATCAGCTTTAAAATTCCTTGTGTCACTATCCC
>CAZHEM010000086.1:0-11742 GCA_964531725.1 uncultured Acetatifactor sp. | reverse complement strand
TTTACTTTCATTCCACTTTCTTGCTCATACGCTACCGTAAGAATCTTCTGCGCACCAAGTGGAGTCAAAACCATCATTACACACATTAAGAGCAACGATAGTTTTCTTTTCTCAACACATTTTACCAAACATTCCAGACCAAGTGCGATAGCTCCAATTAAATAATTAGACTTTAATACACATGCTAATGCTATAAAAATTAATGCAAGAACCACCTGTTTCTTTTGGTGATAATGAAAATACTTCTGCAATAAATAGAGCGCTAGCATAAAACATAGAAAACCTGGAATCAAGCCATAAGCAAATGTAATAAAGAAAAATTGTGGCAAAAACATATAGGAAAGAATAATGGTTAAACAATTCACCTCTCTGTTGTGGTCAAAAACTAAATCCGTTACTCTATAGCATAGATAATTAATTCCCAAGACCATCCATAAATTCACAAGGAAAATAAACCTAGGGTCAAAAGAAATAATACCTAAAATACGGTCATAGGTAGCAATGCCTAACTGAATTGCTCTATGGAATAAATATCCTCCCTCTGCCAACTCACTAAAATCTCCTATTGAAAATAGTTGTGCAGCTTCATGAACCGCTTTAGCATCCGCTCTAAGCGTCCCATCTATATTACATATCAAGAAAATTCCTGCAATTAGATAGAATCCCGCAAGAAAAATATTTAGTTTTCTTTCTTCCAGTTTGCAATATTTTATAGCAAAATACAAAGAAAAAAATAATCCCACCGCTATTACTAGATATAAAAAAGGGAATTCTTTTTCTATATGCACTTTTTCGCTATTGTTATATTCTACATAAGACGTAAAAATTAAATTTAATAACAAAAGTAAAGATAAGAATGCCAATGAGAAGCTACGCACGACTATATTCATCAGCATCCTTATCATATCAATTAGTTTATTCCCAGTTATATGCATGTCAGTTATCCACCTTCGGTCCCAAATTTCCTTCTGTTAAATGCTTTCTACACAATGCCACATAGGAATCGTTGCCACCTAAAACAACCTGTTCCCCATCGCGGATTATACCATGCTCATTAAATCTTGCATTGCATCTAGCAGCTCGTCCGCACCAACATACTGTCTTAATCTCCTCAATAGTATCCGCCCATGCCATCAACCAGATACTTCCCGGGAATGGCTCATTACGAAAGTCTGTGCGAAGCCCATAACAAATCACCGGTACATTCAAATCATCTACTATGTGAACAAAGAAGGCAATCTGTTCTTTGGGGCAAAACTGCGCTTCATCTACAATCACGCAATCATATTTGCGTATCTCCTCATCGCTCATCTGCACCAAATCTTCTGTCCAAATACACTGCATCTTCAATCCCATGCGAGAGCTAATTATCTTTTCTCCGTCACGCATGTCAATCTGAGGCTTAGCAAGTAGTGCTCTTTTTCCTCTCTCTCGATAATTGTATTCCACCATCAAAGCATTGGCAGTTTTGGAACTGCCCATTGCACCATATCGAAAATATAGCTTTGCCATCTTCCAGAACTCCTTCATGTATTAATACATCTATCATACTGAAAAAGCTGAACACAATCAACCATTTTTATTCATATAGCGTTCTTCAAATTCACGAACATCCATGGGCTTAGCAAAGTAATATCCCTGAAATACATCACAACCAATATCCGTTAAGAATCGTACTTGCTCTGCAGTCTCTACCCCTTCGGAAATAACAGGCATACCAAGTTGTTTCGACAAATTGATAATCATCTGCAATATCTTCTTACCACGCTCATCATTGGTAGATTTCCGTACAAACGCCATATCAATTTTTAACACATCCACCTTAATCTCTTTTAGCATGTTCAAGGAAGAATATCCGCTTCCAAAATCGTCCATTTCAATAATGAATCCTACCTGTTGTAATCGATTAATCAATTCCAACTGTCTCTCCAAATCCATCATTACTGCGGATTCCGTTATTTCAAGCTTTAAATTCATAGGATTAATATCATATTTTTTTACTAGATTAACAAAGGTGGTGTATACATCCAACAGATAAAAGTCCTTAGGCGAAATATTGACTGCTATGTGGAACTCATCATGTCCTTGCTTTTTCCATTCACTGAGCTGACGAGCAGCGCACTCCCATATGTAACGATCCAACTTAGCAATCATACCATTTTTTTCAAATACAGGGATAAAATCATTGGGGTAAATCTGTCCCTTGGTAGGATGGAACCAACGTACCAACGCCTCGCCACCCAATACATCTCCTGTCACACTAATCTGAGGCTGCAAATAAATCTGCAACTGTTCCTCTTCCAAAGCAATTTTCAAATCGCTGGTTAACTCTTGCTCACGTAATACACTATCACGCATTTCTTCATCATAATAAGCAATCTTCTTTTGGTAATTACTTCTATTCTCTTTGATTGCCATTAAGGCTCTGTCACACATAACAGATATTGGGAGGGTCACATCTTGAATTTCATATACTCCAACACTTATATCCACTGGGTATGACGCATCCTCACTAACATATGACACATAACGCACTGCATCCAAAAATACTTCTTCACGATATCTTTTCTTAGGCATCAGAAAGGCAAAACGATCATTCCCTAGACGTCCACATACTTCCCCCACCTCTGGTACCATAGAATTCCTTAGGTGCGTACCTATCTGCATAAGCGAATGATCTCCTGCAAAAGCTCCAAACACATCATTTACCAGCTTGAAATTCCGAATATCGGAACACACCATTACATACGGCTCATTAGGCCGCTCTTGTAATGCTTGCTTACATTTTTCATAAAAATAGCTTTGATTGTATATGCCTGTTAATTGATCATGACTGGCATTATAAATTTCTGCCTCCCGACGTTGCACTTCTTCAGACATATCCATTGCAGTAACCAGAATTCCTTGCACACGTCCTTTTTTATCATACAGATAAGTAGAACGTATTGCCATATGCACTACCCTATCCTTGTAATAAAACTTAGTCTGTCCAAGATAGCCTGCTTCATTATCTACACAATTTTCTTCGTACCACGTCCTAAGAGTCCGTCCTTGACCGTCATAAATACGATCAATTTTATCCATAACATCCTCTGCTCTTGGATTCATATAAATAACCTTTTTATTCATATCCAGCAAAAGCATAAGTTCATCTGAATTCTGTACCACACGAACCATACTCTTATAAAGCAATTTCTGTGGACTATATACAAATGCGCAATAGTAGATTGCTACCGCAGTAATACCATGACCCAATACCGATGCATCAATTGCTTCATGATATCTAAAATAGAAATACTCGCATACCACAGCTGGTATCATAGATAAAAAGACAATAAAATACTTACGTGCATAAAGTGTTGCCGCTTTGTAAGACTTGTACAACAAGCACCCCATGGTACACGCCACCATGCCATACGCCAATCCCAAATGGTAATAGTATAGGGGTGTAACATTTAGTCGATTATACATAATATGGTCTGGCATAACGACTGATTCTACACTAAAAGCAATCTTCGTAAATATATTGACTTCCATTATTAATGCATCTACAACAAGAGCATAAAAAAGTTTCCTAATATCCTTATTGTCAATGAATGCATACCCTGTGTATTCAAACGCAAAGCGCAACATATAATAGAGCATCCAATCTGTTGCAATGAAACTTACGCAATAAGCAATCAGGCTCATTCGCTCATTCTGCAAATACATAATTCCTATATTGGCCATTATGGCAATACTACTAGAAGTAAGTAGTCTCACTATAATAGTCGTTATATTTTGTTTTTTCATCTTAATCTTCAGCAGAAAAAACAACAAAATAATCTGCTCAACCACTAACATATTTACGTACAATGTTTTCATCTGGTATCTCCCTAGCTTATGCCCCTGCGCCTTTGGAAAAATATGTAAATCAAACCCATAGTTATTCTTATATTCTATCATATTTATCAGAATTTTAAAAGCATCATTGGTGTTTTATAACAACAATGATGCTTTGCATATTGAATTATCTGTTTTTATCTCTGAACACATACTTCTATCACAAAAGAATGTTTTTCCTCAAGAATACCATCGTCTAATATAACGGATAAACGATGTTCACCAACTTGTTCCTCCTTAGGTAGCCAATAAAGCTTACGCTCTTTTTCATCATAATTGGCTCCTGCAGGTAGCCCCTCTATCGTCAGCTTTGTAGATATATTTTCTCCTTCCACTACAAAAGGAATATTCTCTACTGCTTCATTATAGATAAACATACTTCCATTTTCCATAGTAGCCTCACAAGCCGGATGGTGTACTATAAGTTGCAACACAGCTTCCTGCCCTACAGATATTCGCAAGTCGCCTTCCACTGTTACAAAAGGACGATATACCGTAAGTGGCAATGGATACTCCTCTGTTGACACCTTATAGAAATAACCATTCTCCGGAATCGGTGTGGTAGGATAAGAATAGTAGCTATCTGAAGGTGTTCCTGGTGCAGGAGCTGTTAGCTGCACTTCTTTCACCCTCCATGCCTTAGGAGCCTTCCAATCCTTAACCGTCTTTGTGTGATAAGGTTCCTCTAACACATATTCATGATTAGTAGGTCTCGCATAATGGTTGGTAACAAGTGCTAATTCGGCTTCGATTTGCGCATCTTTTAGATTGGAATTATATCTCTCTTCCTTACCATTTTTAGTAGATACCTGTTCTAAAACAACCCGTTCTGTATCCTCTAACACTACTGCATGACGCTCATCCAATCTTCTAGTACTCATTTCCACATCTCTGACACACAGATTTTTCACATGTCGAGCATACAAGCCATAGGCAGGAAGAATCCCCCAGTTGCTAGGCTCTGGATATACCGTTGGCAACTCAGGTACTAGATATGGATTGTCCTGCCACTCGTTTTCTTCTGCATTCCAAGATACTCTTGGTAACAACCCCTCTTCCTTTAAGAAAAAAGTGTTTACAAGCCATGGTAAGGTCTGAATGCTAGACCTAGTCTCATACTGTGTATATTTCCGATTGGTGTTTAGCTGTCGTTGCTCCACTGCATGTTCCATCGTCATACCACCGCGAAATTCCACCTGTATCTGTTCTAACTGCACATTCTCAATGCAACTATTTTCCAAGCCCATAATCAACATTGGATATCTTGGATCCGCATTGGTAATACGCACACGACGAATTATAATATCATGCACAAAAGCAGGTTTTTCATATCCACAAGCATTGGCATAATAGGCCAATTCTCGCTGCTGTAATGGTTTCTTTTCATCTGGCACGTAGCAGTGTTTTTCTCTATCATAAGTAATTGGATACCACTGTCCATCCTTATTATGTACGTTAGTATAATTGATTCTTGTGGGCTCCTTAGCATCCACAATATTAAAATAGGAGTGACCATCCACTGTTACACGCTGCTTCTTCTGATAAGATGGTGTAAATCTTTTAGCCTCATACACAGGCTCATCCTCCCACATAGGAAGCAGCCAGCTACGCTGGTCGAGGCGCACATTGTTTTCATGTGCTACCAAATCATCTTCTTTTCTACATCCCGTTACTGGAAAACGACCTCTTTCTCCTGCTCTTATAAAAATAGGAGAACTACTCACATCATCCATAGTACAATCTTCCATTAGAATATGGCTTAAATCAGAACCATCCACCGCCTCTAATGCAAATCCTCTGGAACGCTGAAAATGAACTCGACGTACCGTCACACATTCGTATCCACAAGTGGATTCTGTACCTAACTTCACACGTCCCGTAGGGCCACAACGGTCCGTAGCAACCAATTTGTCTCTGGTATAAGTTCTGTCAAATACACTTCCAGCATCAAAACCACTAACGGTACAATCTTCTATTAAAACATTCTTTAAAGGCATATATTTTCCTGCCCCGAAGGATGCTTTCATCACCAATGCATCATCCGTCAAGGAGTTAAACACACTATTTCGTATGGTTACATTCTGGCAACAATCCACATCAATGGCATCTCTGGTAGTATCCACTAAAATGTGATCCACCAACAGATTCTCCACCCCTTCTGTAATAATGGCAAAATGACCACCAATGACAAAAGAGAAGTCCTTCAATACCACATTCTCGCAACGCACCAAGGCAATTCCCTTATTGCCAAACCACTCACCCTTGTGTCCTTTCTGTGAGCGTTTATCTGGCTCTGCTGGGTCGCCTCCCATTAAAACATACTGGCGATATCCCTCTTCATCGTAACAGCTACCATCAAAACGACCCTCTCCGTAAATCATGATATTCTTTAAATCTGCACCGTACACAAGGCTATTGGCAAAATAGGCATGACCATGGTCTTCCAAACCTGCGTAGCGATTTACCTCTGGCTCATCATAATTACCGCCTTCACCTATCTGGGGTTCATAACCCGATTTAATATCCGTTCGGGCAGCACGAATCACCGCTCCTTTATCCAGATATAGATTGACATGACTCTGCAAACGAATGGTATAGGTTTTGAATTCCCCGTTAGGAACCACAACGGTACCACCGCCAACCTGCGCTGCTGCCTCAATAGCCGCATTAATGGCCTTCGTGTTTTTCACAGGCTCTCCACCTTGAATTGCTCCATATTCTGTAATATAAAATTGTCTTTCTTTCTCTAGGTCCTCTGCCTGAATGGTAGCACCTGTGGCCTGACGAACAGTTACTTCTAACTCCATGTTTGCCTCCTAGGAGAATCATATTGCCAGATTACATTATTTTACATCTATTCTTCAATTTCAATTGTTTCCTGCGTTTTAATTTCCTTCTTATCTCTCATTGGAATCAGCACAAAAAATGCAATTGCTCCTACAAGGAACATAAAAATACCAATAAACTGAGAAGTAGAAAGTGCTCCTACAAACCCTCTATCGTCATTTCTAGTGAACTCCACCAAGAAACGTCCCACACTATATACCATCAAATACAAAGCACTTGTCTTTCCTTTGGAACGGTCTTTTTTTGCATAAACCAATAAAATTGCTGCAATTACAAAATCACCAGCTGACATTACAAGCTGTGAAGGAAACAGTCTTACATTATTAGGCGCATAATGGGAATGTGTAAAGGTAACTCCCAACAAGCCGTCTGTCTCTTTTCCATAACAGCAACCTGCCAAAAAACAGCCAATTCGACCAAATCCCTGAGCCAACGCCACAGAAGGAATCATTAAGTCTAGATAGCGAAGGAAGTCCATCTTTTTCCATTTACAATATCCCCAGATGGTAGCTGCACCACCAATAATTCCACCAAACACTACAAATCCGCTTCCAGTAAGATAACTCATAGGATTCTGTAAAAAGTCCTGCCACTCTGTAATAATGAACAATATTCTTGCCGCCAAAAAACCTAATAAAACAGTAGTGATGGTCAAGCCATAGATTAAATCACCATTTAAGCCCTTCTTTTTCGCACGAAAATCACCTACCAAAAGCGCCACCACTATACCAATTCCAATCATCAAACCATAACCATGTATGGTTACTGGTCCTATTGTTAAAATGTCGTTGTACATGTATATATCCTCATTTCTATTCTTTCTATACTATGTCATGCCGACAACTTCGCAAGCAAGCTTGCTCAGTGTCGTGGCATTCGCCGTATACAGCTTCAGTTGAATATGTCTGCCTGTGAGCAAGCTCCCTGCAGCCAATTCAACGAAGCTGTGCATGACTCATTACTCACGCAAAGAGTTCCGTAGACAAATATCTATCTCCTGTATCTGGTAACAGCACTACAATGTTCTTACCAGCATTTTCTGGTCTCTTCGCCACTTCAATGGCTGCCCAGAGTGCAGCCCCAGAAGAAATTCCCACCAAAAATCCTTCTTTTTTACCAACCATACGCCCTATCGTCATAGCATCTTCATCCTTTACAGGAATGATTTCATCAATAACCTCTCTATGTAATACTTTAGGCACAAAGTTAGCTCCGATTCCTTGTAATTTGTGGCTACCAGCTCTTCCCTCTGACAATACGGGTGAACTAGCTGGCTCTACCGCAATTACCTTCACGTTTGGATTCTTACTTTTCAAATATTCTCCCACGCCAGTAATGGTTCCACCTGTTCCCACTCCTGCCACAAAAATATCCACCTGTCCGTCAGTATCCTCATAGATTTCTGGACCAGTTGTATCAAAGTGTGCTTTAGCATTGGCTGGATTATCAAATTGAGCCGGAATAAAGCTTCCTGGAATCTCTTCTGAAAGTTCTTCTGCCTTGGCAATGGCCCCTGTCATTCCCAATGCACCATCTGTCAATACCAATTCAGCACCATAAGCACTCATTAAAATACGCCTCTCCATAGACATAGAATCTGGCATAACAATAATGGTACGGTATCCCTTCGTAACTGCTACTGAAGCCAATCCGATTCCAGTATTGCCAGATGTGGGTTCAATAATCACAGAACCCTCCTTTAACTGCCCATTTTTCTCTGCTTCTTCAATCATTGCTAATCCTACTCTGTCCTTTGCAGACCCAGCAGGGTTAAAATACTCTAATTTTGCAAGAATTGTTGCATTTGTTTTAAATTCTTCTTCAATAGCACACAATTGCATCAAAGGAGTCTTTCCTATTAATTCTGCTATGTTTTTATATATTTTTGCCATTTTCCTAGTCTCTCCTTATTAATTTCTACAAGCAAAGTCGTTCTTTCGCATTTTCACTTCTGCAAATTCTTTTGCATCTTTTCTTGCATTTTTCGTTACATTTTATACAGTATATATTTTATGCGTTATTTTATTTTGTCATATATTTTATATTCTATATATATTTTTTCTTCTATTTGCCATTTTCTGGCACAATTCCTCGAAACCGTTCCACTCTCTCCTGAAACTGCTCATAGAAATCCCTGTTTCCATCATATGGTGTTAAATAAAAAGTACTCAATACGAACATATTGAGGTTCTTACGGAAGATATCATCCTCATTAGTTGCAATTATTTCTTCTACTTCATTTAACAAGTAATGCCACTTAGTAATAAACGCTTGGTTTTGTTGCAATTGAGGTGTATCAATCCATTTACTTACCTTCACCTTAGAGCGCAACTTACTTTCACATTCATTTACCTGCAAAAAATACTGGAAGCTACCATTTTCATAATAACGCCCTAATGGGAACAATCTACAGATTCCTGGTCGGAAGCTATGAATGCTACAACGCCCGTCTTGGTTTAAAAAACTACATTGTTCTTTCTCCCCTGCCATACGTAAATTAGGCAAAATCACACCATCTACCACATTTAGCTCCAAGGCACTTGTTAGCAGTTCTTCCATTGTTTGTCCTAGATTGGTAGTAAGCTGATACACATCTAGAGGGTCTAAGACAATGGAACTCCCCATTCCCTGACAGCATTTTGAGCAGCCTTCACAACCATGACAGTCTGCTTTTACCATGTCATTGATGCCATATAAGCGTCCATCTGAAATTTCTTCTAATGTGACATTTCTCTTCATTTCCCATTTCTTCCTTCTATCCTTGCTTCGCATTATGAGCAGAAATACTTAACCTGACCCCTGCTATCCCTGTACAAAATTAGCATATATATTCCGGACAATCTTTGTCCTATCAGACTATTCCTTAGTAATTTGTGCAAACTCCGCTCTTGCTGCCTTTACCAGATTCTCAGGGGTCAGTTCAATCTGCGATCCAATCCTACCACCACTGACAATCATAGTTTCCAATTTTTGTGCAGATTCATCAATTCTAGTTACATACTGCTTCTTCATCCCTACTGCAGTACAACCGCCACGAATATAGCCTGTTATTGCATTAATATCTTTTACGTGAATCATCTCCACGCTCTTCTCTCCAACGGATTTAGCAGCTTTCTTCATATCCAATTCTTCTGCTACCGGAATTACAAACACAAAATAATTCCTGCTATTCCCTTGGGTTACCAACGTCTTATATACCTTTTCATAGGGCAGGGATAATTTATCTGCAATCTGAAGTCCATCTACAAATTCATCGCACTCATAGGTATAATGTTCAAATGGAATCTTCATACTCTCTAATATTCTCATCGCATTGGTTTTTACTTCTTTTGCCTTAGCCATGTTGCCTCTTTCTGCACAGTGTCTCCGGATGTCTGGTCGTGCATTATTATTTTTCTATGTATAGTTCAACTATTTAAAGCGTAATCTCATGCATATTTTCAACGGTGTACGTCTTAATTCCATGTGCAATTCAACTATATTGGTTTTCATTCCACACATGATTCTTTAACAGTTGATATTCATTTATGGTTAAGTTTAGGATTCCCCCATGACGCTTCACAGTGCTTCCCATATCAAACTCGTCGTCCTGTAAAATGCGGAAGTTACCACTAGCAAGGTTATCTGTCACCAATGGCAGGTATCCCTGGTGCGTAGCAAATCGATCCACTATCAAACACCACTCTTCTCTATCATTAAAACGGAAAATCTCAGGGCCTTCCACTCCATACAAGTCGTTCAAAGTCTCTGAATACACTTCCTTAAAGTCCTCTGGGTGCAATGTCTTACTAATATCCACACAAATATTCTTATTGGTCTCATCCTTGGTGTAACGATAATAGCCTTCCTCGGTACGAATAATGGTACTATCAATTACATGACATTCTTTTTCCAAGAATATGAAAGGCTCAGTAAATGTCTTAAAATCCTTTGTATAGCACGCATAAATACGCTGTTTTGCTTCTCGGTCTTCTGGTAACTTTACCATACTTGCCCAGAACATGAGAATAGCATCTTTTTCCTCATCATAGATTGCTTCTGGTGCCCATACACAACCGGCACCTTCCACACCTATGGTATGTGCCACTGGTCCACCCCAATCCACCAGGTTCTCAGATTCCCATACCAAAATATCTCTACTGCCCTCATATTGCGCCACATGCCAGCCTTTACCAGCCGCAATGCGCAAATCAGTAGCAATCAGATAATACTTCTGTTCCCAAGGAGAACGAATCAAAAATGGGTCTCTTGCCCCCGTCTCTCCAATCTCACTTACCAATACTGGCTCTCCATTATTCAAATCTTCCCAGTGCAATCCATCTTCACTCAGTGAAAAGTAAATCTGCTCACCATCGCGCTCTTCTCCTGTGAAATGTACAAAGAGATAGCCTGCGTATTTCTTATTTTTCATTTCTATACTCCATTTTTATTTTAAATAACCGCTTTGTAAGAATTCCAAGGCACGCCTATTCCATAACTCAGCTGCTGTATGCGTCTCTGTGTTCTACAAAGGACCCTTACCGAACGTCGGTACTTAGCAAGTAGAAGCGTTAGCGAACTACGAGCTTAGTATCCGCTACGAGAGGTACGGAGCGAGAGCGCGTCCGTGTAGAATATAGAGATGCTCACAGCAGCGGAACTCATCGAATACCCCCGCCTTGGAAGCCACAACAATATTATTATACTTGAAGTAGCCCCCCCTGTAAATGAAATAGAGATAAACAAGTTCGATTTTGCACACTAAACGCATAAAAGTACCCCACGCCATATTGGCGCAGGGCACTTTCATATCATTCATCTAAATAGAGTTATTTAGCAGCTTTTTCTGCTTTCAACTTCTCAGTTAAAGCAGGAAGGATTTTGTTCAAATCACCAACCAAACCGTAGTCTGCAACGTCGAAGATAGGAGCAGTCTCATCTTTGTTGATTGCAATGATTACATCAGACTCTTCCATACCAGCAACGTGCTGAATAGCACCAGAGATACCAACTGCAAAGTAGAGAGTAGGACGA
>CAZHEM010000085.1:9570-12169 GCA_964531725.1 uncultured Acetatifactor sp. | reverse complement strand
TGAATGCAAGACGACCGATACGGCCGAAACCATTAATTGCTACTCTTACTGCCATTTTAGTTTCCTCCTAAAATATATAATTTTATATGTTTTGACAAATAACCTGTTGCATAAAAGAACTTGTCTAATTGTCAAAATTTTGTCAGCACCATTATTGTACATAATTCTTGCCCATAATTCAAGATGTATTTGAAAATATTTATTTTTTATTTATCAATCTTTTCTTTCTGTTTTTTGAAAATTGTAATTATGTACTGCTCTTTTTCTCTATTCCTGTGCCAAAATCGCCGCAATTTTCTCGATCATCTCATCTTCTTTTAGACGGAATTTAATCTCCACTCGTCTGGAAGCCGCCATGTCGATTTCGGAAGTAGGCTTACCTGCTGCATCCATTTTATAGATTGGATCACTATAAGATCTTCCATTTACAGTCAACAATTGTTGCAACTGCGCAATCTCTGTTTTGCTCAATCCATTTTTCTCATTTAAGCAAAATGATGCCACCGCATTTGCTCGATTGTATGACAAGGTCTGATTGCTGGCATATCCTCCATCTGTATCGGTATGTCCCTCAATAATAATTTCGGCAATGTAGCCTCGGTATGCATCCTGCAAAAGCACATCCAAGTACATAGGAATCACTTCCTTTAAGGATTCCTTACTATCATTTGTCAAGGTGGCACTATTATAACGGAACAATACATCGGATGAAAAGGTAATGGAACCAGTCTGCGCATCTACTGTCATGCTGGAATTCTGAAAAGTAGACTGCAATGCTCCTATAATATCTGTTCTAATTCCTACAATATCCTGCAATTCGCTCTTAGTAGCCGCCAATTCATTCTGTGCATTGGCAATCTCTAAGTATGCCTTGTTTAGTTCCTCCTCTGTCAATGCAGCTTCGTCATAAGCTTTTTGCAATTCCGCAAGGGACAATGCAAGTTCTTTATTGGATTCTTCAATCTCTAATCGAGAGTTCTCCAAATCCACCATAGCAATCTCCAACTGCTCTTTTGCTGCGTTTAATTCTAGCTCTGTCATCTCTAAAGCATTCGTCTTTTGTTTGTAAATCGCCAGAGTTATTGCAATTATCAGAATGAAAATAAGCAGCAAAGCAGCCATCATATCAGAGTATGACTGCCAAAAGCTATACTCTGAAAAAGCCTCTCTATTTCTTCTCTTATTTTTCATATAAACTCCTCATCTGGTCAAATGTGTACAATTGGTTGCTAATGTCTTCTGATAGCTCCTTACATGTATCATGTAATTCTTTTTTCTGCTCATCTAACTCTTTTGCAAATACATCCTGACGCTCCAAGGAAGTCTTCAAAGCACTCTGCATATTGCGGTCTGCTTCTATCAATAATTGTGCCGCTTGAATCAAATCATCGGTTCGCTCCACACTTGCCAGTTGAACATCAGCCGCATCCTTGATGGTATCACCAAGCTGCTTAAACTGCACATTCAAAGATGTTGCCATCTGTTCTGTGAACTGGTTTACAATACGCTCCACTGCCATGGTCTGTTCATTAGCATTTCCTTTTAGCAACTCTACCACTTGTTTTAATGCATTTGCCATATTTGCCTGATAGATTACCATGGTAGCCTGTTGCTCATCCTCAGTGGCTACAGGAGGCATTGCAAACTGACGGAATGCACTTTGAAAACGGTCTAATTTCTCATACACATCTGCCATAACGCTGCGATATACAAAATTAAATACTAATGAAAAAAAGATACCGTATACAGAGGTGTGAAATGCTACTTTCATGCCCGAAAGTAATGGACCCACATTATCTGAAATGGTATAGATATCATCTCCATTAAAAGAACCAAGTCCCATAGACAGACCAAGGAAAGTACCAAGAATACCCAATCCAGTCATGGTTCCCGAGATACCTGCATTAAAATGAGTATTACCAATTCTATCAATCAAATCTTCATTGATAAATTCATCAATATCGCAACCATTCACATAACCACGTTTGGTCTGATAATTCCTCATGCGATATCTATATTTGTTAAATGCTTGATTCAGTGCAGAATCTGTAAATACATCCTTCTTGTCTTTATATAGATTCCATACATTCTTACCGCCTGCCTGCTTACATTCTTCCTGCATTCGAGCAGTCAATGCTTCCATCTCATCGCTACAATGATTCAATCTGTTGAAATTCATAATTGAAATAATGAATAGCACACCAATCACCGCTAAGATAGCTACATTAATCACTAGATTAATATTTAATATGTCCCCTCCAGAGAACACACCATTGATATACAAAATAAATGCAAATACCAATCCATAGATTAAAATCAGTCCATAATATAATTTGTTTTTCATAAATACTCCCTCCTAATTTGCGCGCAATTTTTCTCTTGTCTGTGAGGTTTGACACATTGACGTTCTTTTTCGACATACCTCACCTCAAAAATAACATATTTGCACTGTTTTAACAATAAATTTTCAGATTTCTTTTGGTGTTCTTAAGATATTTTTTCATTTTTCTTTTCTATTCTTAGTTCTTATATGCTAGGAACTGTGATTCTCCCCTTTCTCTCAAGTAATTTACATACCTACACACTCTTTTCCTGCCTT
>CAZHEM010000085.1:0-9470 GCA_964531725.1 uncultured Acetatifactor sp. | reverse complement strand
TAGGTATGTATTTTCCTACTTGTCTCGTTCTAGTCACTTGAATTTTTACATACCTGCTACCCGTTTTCTTCCCTTAGGTATGTATTTTCCTGCTTACCGTGCTCTAGTCGCTTGAACTTTTACATACCTGCTACCCGTTTTCTTCCCTTAGGTATGTATTTTCCTACTTGTCTCGTTCTAGTCACTTGAATTTTTACATACCTACACACCCTTTTCCTTCAGCTAGGTATGTACTATCGCTCATATTTGCCCTATTTACAGTACCTACCTCTCACTTGCTTTTTTTCTCTAGGTAGGTACTGTAAATAATCATATTTTATCGAGAATTCAAGATGTACTTTTTTCATCTTTCTGATATACTATCTAAGAATGTTCTATTCAATACAAGCATTAGGATATAATCATCTCAGCCGAATGCCTATAGCATACGCCTTAGGTATCCGCATTCTAACACATAATACAATTGTGCTATTACAACGGAGGTTTTGACATGCCTATCATTTCAGATTGTCACTTACACACTTCCTTCTCAGGAGACTCTAAGACTCCAATGGAAGATATGATTTTGCAAGGAATTAAACAAGGTTTGAAGACCATGTGCTTCACTGAGCACAATGACTTTGGTTTCCCAGATTCACCAGATGGCCCTGGCACCATGTTCTTACTCAATGCAGATTCCTACTTATTTGATTTAATTAAATACAAGAATAAATATGCCGACCAGATTCGCATTCTATTTGGAGTAGAGTTAGGATTAATGCCAAGCGTCATGCGTGAAAACGCAGTATTCGCCAAATCTTATGACTTCGACTTTATCATTGGTTCTTCACACCTATGCAGTGGTGCTGACCCTTACTACCCTTACTTTTACGAGGGGCGCAGCGAAGAAGCGGCTTATCGTGAATACTTTGAATCTATTGCCGAGAATATTAAGAAATTCTCCAACTTTGATGTCTACGGACACCTTGATTATGTAGTTCGCTATGGTCCAAATGGCGACAAGGAATATTCCTATGAAAAATACAAAGATATCTTAGACTATATTCTGGAACTTTTAATTGAAAAAGGCAAAGGAATCGAAATCAATACTGGCGGAATAAGTAAAGGCCTACGTGACCTTCACCCTTGCATAGAAGTGGTAAAACGTTACAAAGAATTAGGTGGTGAGATTATTACCATTGGTTCCGATGCTCATGATACCACACGTATTGCTCAGCACTTTAATCGTGCTGCAGATGTATTGAAGACTTGCGGCTTTGAATATTACACAATCTTTGAAAAAAGATTACCTGAGTTCCACAAATTGTAAAATAGAACTGATTAACAAAATAGCAGGCGCACAAATGATATGTCCTAGTTCTGGTCACATATCATCCAGCACCTGCTATTTTTGTTATCTTTCCTATCTTTTCTATCCTTTCTATTTTTTCTATTTTTTCATCTCTTTTAAGTATTCTATTACTGGTTCGATATATTTCTTATCAGATATATCATAGGAACGCGCAATTGCCTGAGCCATGGCTTCATCATAGTCATTCATATCTGTTTTCTTACTCAATACCTTACTCATCATTTTCATCATCATTTTATCCATAACGCCCATTTTCTCATAACAGATGCCACTCTGCATATAGAAATGAGCAATACTTTCCAATTCTTCTGGCGAAAAATTATTCTTCCACATTTCATCTAACACGCTTTCTGCGGCTTCATTTGGCGTAGCCCCAGTGGCAAATACCACCAACCTTTTTGCACCACTCTTAACGAACATTTCTTTTGCTTGTTTTAGTCCATTTACCATTCCGGCATACAAACCGCCACCATACACACAAACATCATAGGAAGAAATCTTTTCCGCAGTGGCTTCCTTGATGTCCACAAGAGTAGCTTCCAACTCCTCTGCTATCATCTGTGCATATTTCTTGGTAAACCCAGTTTTACTTTTGTACATAACTAATATTTTCATCTCTTACTCTCCTATAATTTCTTTAAATTTTCTTCCATTTGCATAATGGTCTGTATGGTTACACGAAGCTGTTCTTCAGAAATGCCATCAAACATAGTGTGTATTGCCATATTACTCTTTTCATCATTGGCATTACAAAAAGTGATACATTTTTCGGTAAGCTCCACTCTTTGCTTTCGCTTATCCTTTGAGTCTACTGAAATCTTTACAAAACCTTTCTTTTCCAGTTTCAAGAGAATTTGCTTCACATTCTGATGTGAACTTCCCATAATCTCTGCCAGTTCCTTTATCGTCGGACTATCCTTACAAAGATTAATGCATATGATCGCAAAAAACTGCTTCCAGCTTACCTCTCCAATCAACCTATCTGCCACAGACTGAAAACGATTGTCAAATGCACTTAACAAACCTAGCAGAAAATAAGATGTCTCTATACCAGTAAAATCCACATTCTCATGCTGCATCACTTCTCTAATATCCATATTAGCCTCCAAATAGGTAATACATTACCAATTAATAGTAATATATTACCTTTTATTTGTCAATAGTCTCCTTGGCCTATTCAATCTTCTTTCCCCATTCATTTTGTAATACATACCATTCTTTTTTATAATGAAAAAAGCTTGACACACATTAAGCAATTAATTAACATATATTTTATACATGTTGAGCAGTTGCTTAATACTACCTACAATGTCACATTCTCGGAGGAACAATGAACAAAAAAGAGGAACAATACGAACTACGCAAATGGCAGATTCTAGATGTAGCTTTACGTCACTTTATTCAATATGGTTTCCACGGAACATCTACTAGGAAAATTGCCGAGGAAGTTGGAATCAGCTCTGGTCTCATGTTCCACTACTTTCCCAACAAGACAGCCCTCTACGAAGCCTTGGTAGAAATCGGGTGTGAAAAATTGACTATCGAAATGGGCGAAGGAAAGTCCCCCTTAACCTTCTTTGAAAAGCAGGTGGAATGGTTCTTATCAGTAGCAACTAGAAACGACTTTGCATCTAGAATGTTTGTTTTTATGGGATTAGTGGCGATTAATGCCAAAGATGTGTCTGAGCGAGCTGCCCAGATGATACAAGAGCATGATGTAGAAGCAATGAGTGTTCCTTATATCATAAAGGGACAAGAATTAGGAATTATCAGATCAGGCGATCCCCTAACCCTCTCCGTTCTATTCTATAGTAGTATTCAGGGTTTTGCGGAAGTCTTAGCAGTCAGAGATAATCTGGTGATGCCTGAAAAAGAATGGTTTTTAGCCATATTAAAAAATAACTAGATACTAAAGGAGATACAAAAAATGATAGCGATAATTGGCGCACTTTTAATTTTGGTAGTAATTGTATTAAGTATTCTTTTAATATGTGGGTTACCTTTGGGGGAACTAACCATGGGAGGTCAACACAAAGTGTTCCCTAAGAAACTACACTTCCTATTGGTAACCCAACTTGTACTTCAGATATTTTTCGCCATCACTATATTGCAGGCGGGTGGCATTATGCCACTATGGTTCTCTCACAAGACCACCAAAATCATCTGCATGGTAATGGCAGCATATCTTTCCTTGAATGTATTTGTAAACTCCATCTCTAAGAGTAAAAAAGAAAAATGGATTATGGGACCTTGCTCTCTATTCACCGCAATCTGCTTTTGGGTTGTAGCACTTGAAATGTAATATATCTTAGAAACAATATATTAAATAGAAAAGGAATCAACAATGCAGGAACATAACATTATTTCATACGAAAACTTAAACGATTGTCAAAAAGAACAGGCGATTGATATTTTTCTTGAAGGATTTGGACATATGATGACCTTTACTAAAAACAGAGACACACTGCAATTCCTCTTCTCTCATGCTATCAATCCCTCCCTATTTATATGTTACATAGATAAGAACCAAGTGCTCGGTATATTAGGAATTGCCACCAATAAAATCCGCCCTATCAAATTGGACAAAGATGTGTGTGTCCAGCTCTTTGGAAAATTTAAGGGAAATCTAATCGCCAACCAGATGAACGCTATATTCCAAGCACCTGTAGTAAAATGCAATAAGGACCTTTATATTGATGTCTTGGCAACATCTGGTAAAGCCCGAGGAAAAGGTGTTGCCACCTCACTTCTTAATCATGCATTCAATTTAAAAGAGTTCGATTCTTGTTTCCTAGAAGTGTTCTCCAAAAATGAAGCAGCAATGAATTTATATAAAAAAATGGGATTCTCAATTTATAAGAAAAAGAAATTTTCTTTTTTAACTTCTGCTGTTTCAGGTATGGGATATCCTATAAAAATGAAAAAGGAACTGATAACGTAATAGGACTACAATTGAAAAATACCAATTGTAGTCCATCTTTTTATACTTAATTGGGTACATTTTTTATCTACTTACCAATTAAGTTTTCTTTTTTGTTGTTTTGTTGGGTATAAGTATCTCTTTCTTCCCAACCATCCTTTACGTTTTCTGCATTTCGTTGGGTGTATGCTTCTCTTCCTTCCCAACCACCCTTTTCATTTTCTGCATTTCGTTGGGTATATACTTCGTTTCCTTCCCAACCACTCTTTATATTTTCTACATTTCGTTGGATATATGCTTCTCTTCCTCCCCAACCACCCTTTTCATTTTCTGCATTTCGTTGGGAATTATCTTCATCACAGCACTATCGTACCGCCACCCAACACATACTCACCATCATAAAATACAACTGCTTGTCCTGGGGTGGATGCACGGACTGGCTTTTCAAAAGTACAAAGCACTTTGCCGTCTGCCTGTTTCTCAATCATGCAGTAATCGCCTGCATGGTTATAGCGAATCTTGGCAAGCACTCTTCTTGGCTCTTCTAAGTCAGCCATTCCCATGTAATTCACATTGTCACAGAGAACGGTTGTGGTAAAGGTGTCCTCGTTGTCGCCGATAACAACTTCATTGGTATCTGGGCGAATCTGGGTTACGAATACTCGCTTGCCCATTGGGAGGTCAAGTCCTTTGCGCTGACCTATGGTATAATGGGTAATTCCTTTGTGTTTGCCAAGAATCTTGCCATCAATAGATACAAAATTACCTGGTCCGGGTACTTTGTCTCCTGCTTCTCTATCAATGAATGCCGCATAGTCATTGTCTGGAATAAAGCATATCTCCTGACTATCTGGCTTGCCAGCAACTGGAAGTCCTACTCTAGTGGCAATCTCACGAATCTCATCCTTGGGATAATTGCCTACTGGCATCAAAGTATGTGATAACTGCTCCTGTGTCAGATTATATAACGCATAGGTCTGGTCCTTCTTAGCAGTTACGGAATTACGAATTGCTAATCTACCATTAGGCATTCTGTCAATACGTGCATAATGCCCTGTAGCAATGAAATCAGCACCAATCTCAAGGCTTCTCTGCAAGAGTGCTTCCCATTTTACATAGCGATTGCATGCATTACATGGATTAGGGGTACGTCCTGCCAGATATTCTCTTACAAAATAATCCATTACATGCTCTTTGAATTCCTTCTTAAAATTCATCACATAGTATGGAATACCTAAATGCTCCGCTACCCTTCTAGCATCATCCACTGCACTAAGTCCACAGCAGCCACCATTTTCTTCTACCTGACAAGTATCTTCATCCTGCCATATCTGCATGGTGACCCCTACCACATCATATCCTTGTTCTTTCAAAAGGTATGCTGCCACAGAGGAATCCACCCCTCCAGACATGCCTACTACTACTTTTTGTTTCATTCTTATCCTTACCTTTTATATACTTCACAAATTACATTTCCATAGGAAGTGAAATCAGCAACAAACTCATAGTTTTCACGAACATATTGATGTTCTTCCTGAGAATACATAAATGCATAGGAAGTGTTGACAATAACATACTCTGCTTCCTTCCAATTATCCATCTCCGTAAGAGTCAATTGTTCTTTCTTACTTTCTTTTAGGAATTTCCAGTTTTCTTCCACGCCCCACCAAGTAGTCCAGTTAAATGCACCTACAGAAGCAACCTCACTATCCTTATCTTCTATAACAGAATCAAATGCCTGCTTTACTGACATATCCCAATAATCAAGCTCATATCTCTCCACAACATTATCACCTGCAAGGATATTGAAATAACTGTGTTCCTGTGGATAATTCACAGCGATACCAACTGCCAGTAATACTACATAGGCTCCTGACACTACAGCTACAGGTTTCTGCCAATTACGTAACTTGGCAAATTCCCACAAACGATATGCGCCATATCCCAATCCTACAATTAAAGATGAATATACAAAGTAGAAATGTCTCCACCCATTATAGAGTGGTGTTGCCGCCAATACTGCATAAACCAATGGAACTGCACCAATTACCAATATGGCCACTACATAGCCTGCATCAGCTAACCCTTTGCTTTTCCTCCGAACGGAATCCACTACTGCATAAATAGAACCAATTGCACATAGTAACAAAATACCAACTGGTATTGTATATAACATAAATATTGGAAGATATTTCTTAGGCATTCCAGTATAATCTTGATGCACCATACGTCCATCAAATAAAACCCAATCATGCCAGAGATTATAATCTACTGCTCCTAGGAACAAATACTCGAAAAATTCTACCATATTAACCCAGCAACCAGGTGTTAACAGGATTGATAGAACCACCCACATTACGATGCATAATATGGTTTTGCCCCATAATTGCTTATCCATCTGCTTCGTAACAATAAAATAAATCAAAATATACAGACCTAATGCACCAAATGTCCAACCACCAATAATCTTCATATTGAATGCAAGTGCACCTACGAATGCTAACATACTCAAGCTTTTGATTGACTTATCTTTCATCAATCGCATTCCCCAATAGAACATTGTAAAGCACAATGATGCCAGCACCACATCCTTATTATTGTAATGACTCTCCGCAAAAATACGAGGAGTCAAAAAGAACATAAGGGTTGTAAATCCTGCAATTTTCTCACTTTTGAATAGCTCTTTTCCCAAAAAGAATAGCGAACACATTCCCCAGAAGATAATTAAAAAAGTATATACATGCCAAAACACGCTTCCCCAATAATAGGAATGCTGATTAATAAACCATACTGAAAATGCTGGATAATACACTGCCATGCCATGGTCTCTATCCTCATCAATAGAAATAGGCAACACACCAAAATCCTGAAGGTCGTGTACTAACTGACTATCTTCTGCCCCAAACTGTATCATATATTCTTCAATATTTGCGAAAAGAATTCTCTGTTCGCTTGTCTGATCCAAATAAGCACCATACGGGAGCAACGTAAGTATTCCCACCAAAAATATTATAGACAAAAACACAGTGCTACTTTTCATTTTCTTCATCAGGCTTCTCCTCATCCATTATTGTCCATTATTTCACTTTTGTCATCATACCATGAATAGACATCTCAGGCAAGAAAAAGCCCTCATGTCACAATAATCTATCATGACATAACGGCTCTAGTAAAACTGTATTAATATTCTTCTGCTTCCTCACCTTCATGGATATCTTCCTTAGGTGGCTGTAAGCCTTCAATCTCAATGCCATTTTTCTGGGCATAATCCCAAAGTGCCGCATGAATAGCTTCTTCTGCCAGCAACGAGCAATGTACCTTCACTGGTGGTAAACCATCCAAGGCTTCCATAACTGCCTTATTGGTCACCTGCATGGCTTCCTGCACAGTTTTACCCTTTACCAATTCCGTTGCCATGGAACTGGTAGCTACCGCCGCACCACAGCCAAAAGTCTTAAACTTTACATCTTGAATCACATGATTCTCATCAATATCCAAGAACATTCTCATAATATCGCCACATTTTGCATTTCCAACCGTTCCTACGCCACTAGGATTCTCAAGTTCTCCCATGTTGCGTGGATTCTGAAAATGATCCATTACTTTATCACTATACATAAATACCTCTACTTTCCTTTCACAAAATCCTCATACAAAGGTGACATATCACGAAGTCTCGCTACAATCTGTTTCACCTCTTCTACAACCGTATCCAACTCTTCCTTGGTATTTTCCAAAGATAATGTCAAACGCAAGGAACCATGTGCTTCCTCATGCTTACGACCGATGGCCAGCAATACATGAGATGGGTCTAGAGAGCCTGAAGTACAAGCAGAACCACTAGAAGCACAGATGCCTTTCATATCCAACATAATAAGCAACGATTCCCCCTCAATGAATAAAAATGAAATATTCACATTATTAGGCAAACGCTTCTCTCTATGTCCATTCAAATAACAATGTGGAATCTCTTTCTCTATACGCTGAATCAGATAATCACGCAACGCAATCTCTTTCTTAGTCTTCTCTTCTAGCGTTTCCATTGCCAACCTCACTGCTACACCAAGTCCTACAATGGCTGGTACATTCTCCGTTCCAGCTCTACGACTTCTCTCTTGGGCACCACCATGAATAAAAGAACGCAATTTCAATCCTCTTCTAATATATAGAAAACCAACGCCCTTCGGTCCATTTAATTTATGCCCACTTGCACTAAGCAAATCAATATGCAACTCATCTACGTTGATTGGCACCTGCCCAAATGCCTGCACTGCATCGGTGTGGAACAACACACCATGTTCCTTGGCAATCTGCCCAATCTCTGCCACTGGCTGAATGGTTCCAATCTCATTATTGGCATACATAATACTGATGAGAATGGTGTCTGGGCGAATGGCATTTTTCAATTCTTCCAGTGAAATCAAACCATCACCATCTACATTCAGATAAGTAACTTCAAACCCATTTTTCTCAAGATACTGACAGGTATGCAATACTGCATGATGCTCTATCTTGCTTGTAATAATATGCTTTCCCTTATTCTGATAGGCCTCCGCTACCGCCTTAATCGCCCAATTATCAGACTCTGTACCACTTGCCGTAAAATAGATTTCTTCACTCTTGGCACCAAGTGCATCTCCAATCACCTGGCGAGCTTCATTGATAGCCTTTTTCCCTTTACTTCCTAAAGAATATATAGCGCTTGGATTCCCATAGTACTCTGTAAAATATGGCAACATCGCCTCCACAACCTCAGGTGCGGTCTTTGTAGTCGCCGCATTATCTAAATATATCATCTATTCTTATACCTCCTACCGCATATACATTATGCGCTACAATTATTTATCTATTTTCTCGTGCATCTAAACAATCATTTTATTCATGATATCCGTTCATCTTACACGCCATCAGATCTAATCCCCTTTAATTCATATCGTCTTACTAGGAATTATATTGTCAATATAGCACTTCCTATTTGTTCTGTCAACACTGGCTAAAGAATATAATATCAGAAAACCTATCTGGTAATCATTATGCTCAAAAAACTTTCCATTTTACATCATCCATTAATAAAAGGTACTTTTATTCTAACTTTTGCAGGCGTATTAAGTCGTGTAATTGGTTTTTTCTATCGCACCTATGTATCACAAACATTCGGAGAAGAAGGCATGGGAATCTATCAGCTTATCTCCCCTGTGA
>CAZHEM010000084.1:2228-12173 GCA_964531725.1 uncultured Acetatifactor sp. | reverse complement strand
CACTTGACTTTTAATCAAGTTGTCCGGGGTTCGAATCCCCGATGTCTCATTGAAATGTTGCTGAAACTGAAAGGTTTCAGCTATTTTTTTGCATTAGAATAAGTGATTACAAATGTTTAAAGTAGGAGGAAATATATGAATCAAGAAACAGCTAGACCAGCAGAGAATAAAATGGGCACCATGCCTATCAATAAATTGATTATTAATATGTCTGTGCCAATGATGATTTCTATGCTGGTGCAAGCTCTTTACAATATTGTAGATAGTATTTTTGTTGCGAGAATTAGTGAAGATGCTTTGACTGCAGTGTCGCTAGCATTTCCAATCCAGACGCTGATGATTGCGTTAGGCGGTGGCACTGGTGTTGGTATTAATGCGTTGTTGTCAAAGTCGCTAGGGGAGAAGAATCAAGAGCGAGCAGATAAAGCAGCTATGAATGGTATCTTCCTAGCGGTAATTAATTTCTTGGTGTTTCTTGTAATAGGTATTTTTGTTGCAAGATTATTCTTCCAGTCACAGACTACAGATGCTGAGATTATTGGATATGGTGTGGAATATTTGACCATTATTTGTTGTTTTTCTTGTGGTTTGTACGCACAGTTCATTTTTGAAAGATTATTGCAGGCAACGGGTAAAACTTTTTATTCTATGATTATCCAAGGCACAGGTGCCATTATTAATATTATTTTAGACCCTATATTAATCTTTGGCCTTCTTGGTATGCCTAAGATGGGAGTCGCTGGTGCGGCGGCAGCTACTGTAATTGGTCAGTGTATTGCAGGTTGTATTGGCTTGTTCTTGAATATTAAGAAGAACCATGAGATTCATATTAAATTCAAAGGATTTCGACCAGATGGAGAGATTATTAAGAATATCTATATCGTAGGCGTTCCTTCTATAATAATGCAATCAATTGGTTCCATTATGACCTATGGAATGAATCAGATATTGATTGCATTTACTTCTACTGCAACTGCAGTGTTTGGTGTGTATTTTAAGCTTCAGAGCTTTATCTTTATGCCTGTATTTGGCCTCAACAATGGTATTATTCCGATTATTGCGTATAATTTTGGCGCAAAGCAGAAGGATAGAATGGTTAAGACTATTAAATTAGGTATTGCTTATGCGGTAAGTATTATGCTTATTGGAGTGGTTATTTTCCAATTTATGCCAGAACAAATGCTAAGACTATTTGAAGCATCGGAAAGCATGATTGAGATTGGAGTACCTGCTCTTCGTATTATTAGTACACATTTCTTGTTGGCAGGTTATTGTATTATTTGTGGTACTGTATTTCAGGCAGTAGGTAAAGCATTCTATAGTTTGATAGTATCTTTATGCAGACAGTTGCTTGTGCTTTTGCCTGTAGCGTATATTTTGGCAAAAGTAGGTGGACTTCATATGGTATGGTGGTCCTTCCCTGTGGCGGAATTAGTATCTTTAATCATGACCACTATTTTTATGATTTTAGTGTATCATAAAATTATTAAACCTCTTGACAAGGCGTAAGGTATGTGGTTATAATATACAACGTGGTTTGCTTATGGTGAACCATGATTCGCGGGTGTGGCGGAATTGGCAGACGCGCCAGATTTAGGTTCTGGTGGGAGACCGTGGGGGTTCAAGTCCCTTCACCCGCACTACAATGAAGAATGTACTTGTTAGCACAGACTTTTAGCACATATGTGTTGGAAGTCTTTTTTCATAATTAAGATACAAAGGAGAATGGATATGGATATCATTATTCAATTAGGTTTGTTGGTAGTTGGATTCGTATTATTGATGAAAGGTGCAGATTGGTTTGTAGAGGGTGCATCCAAGATTGCAGATAAGTTAGGAATACCTCAGTTGGTAATAGGACTTACTATTGTGGCAATGGGAACCTCTTTGCCAGAAGCAGCAGTTAGTATTTCGGCAGCAATGCAAGGTAGTGCAGAGATTACCATTGGTAATGTGGTTGGTAGTAACATTTTGAATGTTTTGATTATTTTAGGACTTAGTTGTGTAATTTGTGTGATTCCTGTGCAGAAGTCTACTATCTGGTATGAGACTCCATTTGTAATTGGAATTACTGTATTGCTTGCAGCGTTGGGACTTGCAGATAATACTGTGAGCAGAGGTGAGGGCGTTATCCTTTGGGTGTTCATGATTGCTTATCTTGTGTATTTGTTGTGGATGGCAAAGCATGGTAAACCATTAGAAGAAGGAGAAGAAGCGGAAGCGAATGAACCTATTTGGAAAATGCTTTTGATGGTAGTAGTCGGTGCGGCGATGATTGTTTTTGGTAGTGACGTAACTGTTGATGCAGCAACCAAACTTGCTACAATCTTTGGAATGAGCGAGAGATTGATTGGACTTACTATTGTGGCATTGGGAACTTCTCTTCCTGAATTAGTAACAAGTGTAACTGCGGCAATGAAAGGGAAAGCAGACATTGCAGTTGGTAATATTGTAGGAAGTAACATTTTCAATATTTTGTTTGTAGTAGGTACTACTGCATTAATTACACCTGTTGTATATAGTGCAGAGTTTTTGGTAGATAGTATTGCAGCAGTAGCAGCGGTTGTTTTATTATTCCTTTGCATTGTTAAGACTAAGAAACTGAATCGAGTTGGCGGTGTTTTAATGTTGTTAGGATATGCAGCTTATTTTGTGTATTTGATTAAGTAATATCAATGATGCTTGTTTTTGGGTAAAACCTACAAATTTCTACAACAATTTCCTACATATAGGTCGTGGGAATGAGGTTGCGCTTTAATGTCGCAAAGTGATATAATGGATGCAGGTCGTGTGCTTGCGTCCATTTTTGTTTTGCTGAGAGGGTTTTTGGGGTGCAATGGTGGATGCTTGGAGAGAGGTACACATTTGCTATGAGAGAGAAGAGGATAAAAAATGAACAAATTAACTGGTAACGTGGTAGTAGGTCAATCAGGTGGTCCAACTGCTGTTATTAACGCATCTGTTGCAGGAGTGTATAAGGCGGCAAAAGAAATGGGAGCTATGAAAGTATATGGAATGGTTCATGGTATTCAGGGCTTTCTAGAGAAGAATTTAATTGAGTTGGAATCCTATTTAGACAATGGTGTTGGTATCGAATTATTGAAGAGAACACCATCTTCTTTTTTGGGGACTTGTAGATATAAGTTGCCTGTGATTGATGGGAATGAAGCTGTATATGAGCAGATTTTTCAGGTAATGGAAGAGTATAATATCGAGGCGTTTTTCTATATTGGTGGTAATGATTCTATGGATACCATTAAGATGTTGTCAGATTATGCTGCACAGCATGGTAAAAAAGGACGCTTTGTGGGCATTCCTAAAACAGTAGATAATGATTTGCCTATTACAGATCATTGTCCAGGTTTTGGTTCCGCTGCTAAGTATATCGCTACTTCTTTGAAAGAAGTGATTCGTGATGTACAGGCAACAGGTTTAGCGAAACCAACTGTACTTCTTGTGGAGATTATGGGAAGACATGCAGGTTGGTTGGCAGCATCTGCTGCATTGGCAAAGGGAGAGGATTGTGATGGTGCAGATGCAATTTATCTTCCAGAGAAGGTATTTGATATTGATGAGTGCATTGCGCATATTGAAGAGGTAGGTAAGCGCAAAAATACAGTTGTAATTGCAGTATCAGAAGGCATCAAGTTGGCAGATGGAAGATTTGTGTGCGAGCTTGGTGGCGGTGCTGATAGTGTGGATGCATTCGGACACAAACAGCTTAGTGGCTGTGCATTGACCTTGGCTGGCATTATTGGTGCTAGAACTGGTTTTAAGACTAGAGCAATAGAGCTTTCTACTTTGCAGAGAGCGGCAAGCCATATCGCATCCTTAACGGATATTGAGGAAGCAATGCAGGCTGGGGAACATGGAGTTATGGCTGCCTGTGAAGGTGAGACCGGTGTTATGGTGGTTATGAAGCGTGTGCAGAACAAGCCATATTTGTGCAGTTTTGCAACGCATGATATTCATAAAATAGCAAATCAAGAAAAGTCTGTTCCAATGGAATGGATTACAGAGGATGGTAGGGGATTAACAGAAGAGTTTCTGCAATATGTTAGACCTTTGATTATGGGCGAGCTTTTACCAATGTATGTGGATGGTTTGCCAGCACATTTGGTAAGAAAATAGCTTGAAGATAAAGGCTTGCGGTAAGCTGGAGGTTTAGCATGAAGGATATGGTGCAAAAAATATATTATGTTTGTGCGGCGGTGGTTTTTTTATTTCTAGTATTTATTTTGTTTTCTGTTCGGTTGGATATTTATGAGACGCGTGGACAGCAAAATTTTGAAATGTTAGAAGAATACGATGTAGTTGCGCGTAATGTAAACGGTACTCCTGTGGGAGTAGTGCAAAATTATTTTTTCTATATTGACAATATTGATGGGGCTTATAGTACGTTAATGTTCTATACATATCATCAAAATGTAGAAGTCTTTGTAGAAGATGAACGCATTTATCGAATGAAACCCAACGAACACAATGCATTTGGCAAGACACCAGGATGTGTTTGGAATGATGTGCAGCTAGATGAGGATGATATTGGGAAAAGAATTCGTGTGCGCATTATACCGGTGTACGAAAAGAATGTGGATAGGGATATTAAGTTTTATTTTGGAGAACGGTATGCTATAGCACGGTCTATTATGTGGGAAGGTGCCCCTGCAATGGTTATGGGGTTGATAGCTATTATAATAGGTATTGTCTTTATTGCCTTCTGTGCATACAATTATCAGAATTCAGAGGTGGACAAGAATCTATTGATGCTAGGAATTTTTTCGTTGCTAGTGGGTACATGGGAAGTATCTGACTCGGCAGTGCTTAAGTTCATCATAAGGGATTGTCCTGTTATATCGTATTTGCCGTTTTTTACATTAGCATTGATACCAATACCATTTGTACTGTATCTAAAAGAATTGAATCAAAATAGAGACCATCTTGCATGGTATATTCCATGTTTTGCAAGTGTTGGAGTAATAGCTGTTAACGTTATCGGGCAATATTTTGGCATATGTGACGTAAGGGAAATGTTACCGTTAACTCATGGAGCACTATTGTTGGTAGTAGTAGTGAGCATTGGTATGGTGGCGTTGGAATATTTTAAGGTAGGATGGAATAAGCGTTTACGACGAAATGTTTATTGTATGTTTTTCTGCTTTTTAGGGCTTATATTTGATTTGTCTATTTACTATTTCACAGATGGTAAGAGTGAAATGGTTCTTGGAATGCTAGGATTTATGGTATACATTGTGGTGCTGGGAATTTCATCTATAAAAGAAGCGAAGCAATTGATGACCATAGGTATGAGGGCTAAGAACTTTGAACAAATGGCTTTTCATGATCAGTTGACAGGTTTGTATAATAGAAGGGCTTATGCGGCTCATATAGCTAGTGAAGATTTTGTGTCAGAGCGTTGTATTGTAGCCATGCTTGACTTAAATAACTTGAAGAAATGTAATGATGAGTTGGGTCATGAAAAAGGCGATATGTACATAAAAGAAAGTGCGCGTATTATTCGAGATAGTTTTGGTAATTTAGGTGAATGTTATCGAATGGGTGGCGACGAATTCTGCGTTGTTATGCCTAATTGCTCATTGGACAGTTGTAGGAAACAGGTTCGATATTTAGGCGAATTAGTAGACCGATTTAACAGTAAGAGCAAGGATGTGCGTATGGGAATTGCTTGTGGATATGAGATGTACGATAAACGTATAGACTATGATATTAGTGATACGGCAAGACGTGCAGATAAAATGATGTACCACGAGAAGTTTTCAATGAAACAACAGAAGGCAGCACAAGCTTAATAGAAGTTATATAAAAATAAAGAAATGGGCATCTCACAAATAGAGATGCCCATTTCTTTATGCCTACTGTATATCGGATAAAGCAAGATATGAATTGTGATATTCCTTACAGTAAGTAACCTCTTCACCGAACCATGAAGGGGGTACAAATGCTTCTGCCGCATCCTTGCTTCCAAATTCTACTTCTGCCATGATTAACGGAGCAAAAGGTGCATCGAATACGTCTAATTCAATGGTAAGAGTATAGTCTGCAGGAGGTGTAGGGAAACCTTCCTTGAATCCGGGATTGCGTAGTGGAATCAAGTAGCGTTTTTTAGAGATAATACGACCATCTGCTTTGCTACGGAGGTGATAGTATGCTTCTTCATTCAAAGGAAGATTACTTTCATCTCTAGCCATCATACCCTTTCCTTTATAGGTCATGTAGTATTCATTGTCTTCTTTGCGAACTCGAACAACAGGATCGATATTTAAGTATGCTTGTTCAATATGACGACAAGGATAACTTTCTAGATTCTCTGGTAATGATTTAAGTTTATATTTACGTTCTATTTCCATGTGAAACCTCTAGTGTGAATGATATACTTTTTACTCGCAAACTGATTATACCATATTTCTAGAGAAAACCAAGCATATAATTGAAATATTAAACAAATCTGTGTATACTATCCCTAGAATATTTATATAGTAAATTTAGAAAAGAGAGGGACATAGAGATGGGTAAATTGGCGATATTTTTTGCAACAGGATATGAAGAGATTGAAGCATTAGCAGTGGTAGATGTATGCCGTAGATGCGGGCTTACCATTGATATGATATCTATTTCAGATGAATGTAAAGTGGAAGGTGCACATGGCATTGTAGTAGAGATGGATAAGAAAATGGCTGAAATTGATTTTGCGGAATATGATTGCTTGATTCTCCCAGGCGGGGGAGCAGGTACTAGAAACTTGGAGGCATGTGAAGCTTTGATGGAAAAAGTAGATGCGTTCTATGAGGCAGGCAAGCATGTGGCAGCAATTTGTGCGGCACCAAGTATTTTAGGACATAGAGGTATTTTGAAAGGTAAGAATGCTTGCTGTTTCCCAGGCTTTGAAAGTCATTTGGAAGGGGCAATTATTGGTGCTGGTCCAGTAGAAATTGCAGATAATGTAATTACATCAAGAGGCATGGGAACTGCTATTGATTTTGGCTTAGCAATTGCAGGTGTATTTTGCGGTCAGGAAAAGGCTGATGAGATGGCGAAGACAATTTGCTATCGTTAAGTGTTAAGAAGCAACAGAATAAAAATATATAAGAATAGATGATGAGATGTATGATTATACATCTTGGGATGGAGAAGCTTGTGAAAGAGTATAAGAAGTATGCAAAAGAAATGCTGGACTTTATTGAACAAAGTCCTAGTTGTTTTCATGCCATATGGAATATTAAAAAGGAATTAGAAAAAGCTGGATATGTAGAGTTATCTGAAAAGGAGGCATGGAAGATTGCATGGGGTGCAAGCTACTATGTGACTCGTAATGATTCTTCTATTATTGCATTTCAGATGCCTAAGAATGAGGCGAAAGGTTTTCACATGATAGCATCTCACAGTGATTCACCTACCTTTAAGGTAAAAGAGAATCCAGAGATGGATGTTGAGAAGCAATATGTGAAGTTGAACACTGAGAAATACGGCGGGATGATTCTATCGACTTGGCTAGACAGACCTTTGTCGGTGGCAGGAAGAGTAGCAGTGCGCGAAAAGCATGGAATCGTGGCGAAGCTAGTAAACATTGATAAGGATTTATTGGTTATTCCTAATGTTGCAATTCATATGAATCGTGAGATGAATAAAGGTGTGGAATACAATCCTCAAGTGGATATGCTTCCTCTTTTTGGTGCAGCAGACGGTGAGGAAAAGGATGCTTTCTTAGAAATGGTAGCGAAGGCAGCAGACGTAGAAAGGGAGAATATTCTAGGACATGATCTTTTCTTGTATGTTAGAGACAAGGGCAGAATGATCGGATCCAAAGAAGAGTATGTATTATCTCCTAAATTAGACGATTTACAGTGTGCTTATGTATCTGTGAAAGCATTATTAGAGAGTATGCCAAAGGATTATATCGATGTGTGCGCAGTGTTTGATAATGAAGAAGTCGGTAGTGGAACCAGACAGGGAGCGGACTCCACCTTTCTAGAGGATGTGTTAGTGCGTATCAGCGAGGCTTTGAATATGAGTAGAGGAGAGTATGCACGATTGATTGCGGATAGCTTCTTGATCTCTGCGGATAATGCTCATGCAGTTCATCCAAATCATCCAGAGAAGGCTGACCCTACCAACAGACCATATTTGAATGGTGGTATTGTGATAAAATATCATGGAAGTCAAAAGTATACCACAGATGCAATTACTGGGGCTAAGATGAAGGATTGGTGTGAAAAAGCGGGTGTGCCATGCCAGACCTATGCAAATCGTTCGGATATTGCAGGCGGTTCTACTCTTGGTAATATTTCTACAGCACATGTATCAGTGGCTTCGGTAGATATTGGCCTGCCGCAGTTAGCGATGCATTCTGCGGTAGAGACAGCAGGTGCGAAAGATATCCAATATGCATTAAAAGCACTTAAAATCTTCTATACAGAATAGAAATTAGTACTTTTTCATAAAAACAGGAAACTCTTTTTGTAAAATTAGTTTCTTGTGACAAAAGAATATCGGTGTTACAATTAAGGAAACTAAAAAATATATTTTAGTTTCCTTTTGTTATGTAATCTTTTGTGCAAAAAAGAGAGGATGGGGACAAAGTGATGGAACTACGAGAAACGATACTAGAGGGAACGGTTGCAGTATTTAACCAAAAAGGTCTGAAATTCACTATGGATGATATTGCCAAGCAGTTGGGAATGAGTAAAAAAACCATATATACAGTGTTTGAAGATAAGGAATCCTTATTGTTGGATATGGTTCGATACATGTTTGATTCTATAAAAGAAAGTGAACAGAAAGTTTTAGAAGATGATGGATTAAGCACGCTTGAGAAGATTCGCAAAATATTAGGAGTGCTGCCAGAAGGGTATAGTACTGTTGATTTTGGACAGTTATATCAGCTTAAAGAGAAATATCCCAAAATATATAAGAAAGTGGAAGAACGATTGGAGACTGGCTGGGAAGCAACTATTGCTTTGATTGAGCAAGGAATTGCAGAAGGCGTGGTAAGACCAATTCAGATTCCCATTGTAAAAATGATGTTAGAAGCATCAGTAGAGCAGTTTTTCCAAAGAGATATTCTTATACGCAATCAGATATCTTATGGAGATGCATTGGAAGAAGTGGTAAACATTCTGGTGGATGGAATTACGGCCGAGAGAAAATAAGTTAAGGTTAATGATGTAATAAAAAAATAAGCCATGAATTAATGATATGGTGGAAAAATAGATGGAGAGGAATGGATATGGATAGAATCTATCTAAACAATGATTGGGGATTTACAAGGGAATATGATGAGGAACTTCAGGGAAGAGGCTATGACGAGAGTGAGTTGCTACAGGTGCGCTTGCCACACAGCTGTAAAGAATTGCCATTACATTACTTTGACGAGGCAGAGTATCAGATGGTAAGTGGTTATCGCAAGATATTACATGCACCAAGTCAGTGGCAGGGTAAGAAGATATTCTTGACTTTAGAAGGTGTAGCTCATGTATGTGAAGTGTTCTTGAATGGTATTAAAATTGGTGAACATCGTTGTGGATATACTGCATTTACCATGGAACTTAGCCAGCAATTGCGATATGGAGAAGATAACGTGCTGGTGATAAAAGTAGATAGTAGAGAATGCGTGAATGTTCCTCCTTTTGGTCATGTCATTGACTATATGACTTATGGCGGAATCTACAGAGATGTATATGTAGACATAAAAGAAGCAGATTATTTAGAAGATGTATTTGTGCGAAGTGAAATCAGCCACTTGCCAAGTGAGACTAACAAGGCACAGGCAAAATTGCTCAGCGAAGTAGTTTGTCATATAGAAAGTGGAGAGGATTTTGTATTACGCCAGAGTATTCGTAGAAAAGGGGAAGAACAGTATTTGCTTCTTGGAGAACAAAAGGTAAGAAATGGATTGAATCTGTTAAGTTTTCAGGTGGCAGAGGTAGAACT
>CAZHEM010000084.1:0-2128 GCA_964531725.1 uncultured Acetatifactor sp. | reverse complement strand
TATGAGATTGAGACAGAATTAATAAATCCTAGCGAGGATGTTAGACAGACGGATGTACATAACATTTTCTTTGGGTTCCGCAAAGTGGAATTCAAGGCAGATGGTTTTTATTTGAATCATAAGAAATTAAAGCTAAGAGGCTTAAATCGCCATCAGAGTTATCCTTATGTAGGATATGCCATGCCAGAGAGTATGCAGAAACTGGATGCAGATTATCTGAAATTTGAACTAGGAGTAAATGCTGTGCGTACCTCCCATTATCCACAAAGTCATTATTTCCTAGATAGATGTGATGAATTAGGCTTGCTGGTGTTCACAGAGATGCCTGGATGGCAACACATTGGCGATGAAGAATGGAAGAATCAAGCTGTGGAAAATACCAAGGATATGGTTCGTCAGTATCGCAATCATACTTCAATATTTATCTGGGGAGTGCGTATTAATGAATCGGTGGATGATGATGCGTTCTATGAGAGAACCAATGCGGTAGCCCATGAATTAGACCCATCCAGACCAACTGGTGGTGTTCGTGCTTTGAAGAAAAGTCATTTATTGGAAGATGTGTATACATACAATGATTTTGTTCATGAAGGAATTAATAAGGGCTGTGAACCTAAGAAAAATGTGACCCCTGATATGTCGAAAGCATATTTGGTAAGTGAGTTCAATGGTCATATGTTCCCTACGAAAACCTATGACTGTGAGGAACATCGTACAGAGCATGCCATTCGACATGCTACGGTATTGAACGCGGTGATGGGAGAAGAAGACATTGCGGGTTGTTTTGGCTGGTGCATGTTTGATTACAATACCCATAAGGATTTCGGAAGTGGTGATAGAATCTGCTATCATGGAGTAATGGATATGTTCCGTAACCACAAGCAGGCAGCGGCAATCTATGCTTGTCAGCAAAAAGACCAAGTGGTATTGGAAGTATCCTCTAGTATGGATATCGGAGAACATCCAGCAAGTATGCGCGGAAACATATACATTTACAGCAACGCAGATAGCGTACGCATGTATAAAAACGATCAGCTGCTTAAGGAATATTATCCCAAGGATACAGAGTTTAAAAATCTAACCAACGGTCCTATTATTGTGGATGACTTTATTGGAGATGCCTTGGAGCGCATTGAACATTTCCCTAAGAAACAAGCAGATGACTGCAAGAAGGTCTTAAATGCTTATAGCAGATATGGTTTTGCGAAAATGCCGAAATCCATTTATATGCTGGCTGGCAAACTAATTCTTCGTTACGGAATGAATATGGGGCAGGCAATGGATTTGTACACCAGATATGTAGGAAATTGGGGACAGACTGCTATTAGCTATCGTTTTGAGGCAATAAAGGATGGAAAAGTGGTAAAAACCATTGTGAAACAACCAATGACAAACAAGAAATTAGATGTTTGGGTGGACCACACCAACATGCAGGAAAATAATACCTACGATGTATCTGCTGTGCGTATCAAGATGGTAGATGAGCATGATAATTTACTGAATTTCTATCAGGGAATTGTTAATTTGCGAGTGGAAGGTGATTTGGAGTTGATTGGTCCAAGTGCCATTACACTTCAAGGCGGTATGAGCGGTACCTATGTGAAATCTACAAAAACGCAAGGGAATGGTAAGTTGATTATTGAAGCTGCAGGTGTGCCAGCACAGACAATCGAATTCACAATCGGGTAGTAGTAAATAAAATAGATACGAGGGTAAGCAAAAATTAAGACAGGAACATAGAAAGGGGTTCAAAGAACTATGAAATTAAAAGGAACAGAAAAAGTGTCCTATGGATTGGGCGCTGTAGGAAAAGATATGGTGTACATGCTTTCTGCAAGCTATGTATTATACTATTATCAGGACATTTTAGGGGTAAATGCCATTGCAATGGGTATTATTATGATGGTTGCCCGTGTTTTTGATGCGTTTAACGATCCTATTATGGGCATGTTGGTAGCAAAGACTCGTACCAAATGGGGTAAATTCAGACCATGGCTTTTGATTGGTACCTTTACCAATGCAATCGTGTTATATTTAATGTTTGCAGTACCGCCTACCTTAGATGGCAATGGCTTGGTGGCATATGCAGCAATTGCGTATATTATGTGGGGTGTGACCTATACTATGA
>CAZHEM010000083.1:0-12337 GCA_964531725.1 uncultured Acetatifactor sp. | reverse complement strand
CTGGACACCCTGATTAAGAGTCAGGTGCTCTACCAACTGAGCTAGCGGTCCATGTATTTGCTTGTCTTTCACAACGCAAGAGTTATTATATTACATGCTTTTATGAAATGCAAGCCTTTTTTTCAAATTTTTTAAACTTTTTTTATTTTAATTAAAATTAGCTACTTTTTGCAGTCCTTACAATAGCCATAAAGCTCCAATTTATGAGCTGTTATAGTAAAATCACCAGATTCCTTCTCTAAATGAAGATGGGCAAAAGGACACTTCTCTAAAGGAACTCTCTTGTGGCACTCAATACAAACTGCATAGTGAGTATGTTCGCCACGATTCAACTCATACACTACGGTACCGTCACCCATCCATGTAGTCTTACTTACCAAGCCTTTTTCTTCAAAAGTGGCAAGAATGCGATAAATAGTAGATGGCGCATAACCACTATCTGGTTCTAACTTATCTACTCTACTATATATCTGCGCTGCACTTAATGGTTCCTGCGCCTCACGAAGTACCTCATATACACTTTTACGCTGCTTTGTCCATTTGATCCCTTCAGGATATTTTCTATCTTGTGCTTCCTTACTCATCAGAAACCTGCGCCTTTCTATTGAACATATTCTGCATCTGCCGACATATCCCTATCTAAATGCAAATGCTATAGAGCATATTCTACCACAATTCCTGCCAAAACACCAATCACATATAACAATCCCAGAATCTTGCAATTCTCTTTTTTGTCTGGGTTCACATGGAATAATACCAATAATCCCATACCTGCATTGACACACAAACCAGCCATCATAGTTCCAACACCTACGGTTCCTGCAATATAAAGCTGTGTCAACAATACAGAAGATGCACAGTTAGGAATCAATCCAACGATACCGGCAATTACAGGTCCCAACACTGGACGATTTAATAACAAGCTTGCAATGGTATCTTCTCCAATAAGCTCAATTACCAAGTTCAATGCAATGGTAATTACCAAAATATACATAAATATCTTAAAGGTATGCACTGCAGCCGAGCGCACAATGCCCTTTTCACAGTTGCAATGTTCATGCTCACACATCTCATGGATATGATCATGTTCATGCTCTTCATGCTCATGATCATTATGAGAAAAAATGAAATCAATGCCAAATCCTGCTGCCATACCGATTACTACCTTCATAGCTACAATTTTTAGCATCTCTTCCACTGGCACCTGTGCAGAAATCATAATTGGAATCATCTCATCCGAAGTAGAGAGAAAAATAGCAATTAAGGTACCTATTGTAATAACTCGTCCTGCAAAAAGATTAGACGCCGCAGTAGAAAAACCACACTGAGGCACCGCACCTAATACACCACCGATTACTGGTCCGAATTTTCCCGCCTTCTTTACAAAATGATGTGCCTTGTCGCCTGCCTTATGCTCCAATGCTTCCATTGCCAGATAAGTCAAAAACAATAATGGTAATAACTTAACGCAATCTAACACTCCATGTTCTAAACTGTGCATTACAATATGTAACATATATATACCTTGCCCTTCGTTGAATTCATTATCTTTCTTCATAATAAGAAAATAGTTCTAAACGCAAATGCAACTCATTTGCATCTAGAACTATATCACATTTTTTCCGTATGTCAAGAAATTTTTATCGCAGAATCCGCTTAATGATTTTATTTCTCATTTCAGATCATCACTTAATCTAGGCATAAAAAATAATTTCTTCTATAGAACAACTCTTTCCGAAAGAGTGCATGCATCGGAAGAATTACCTACGTGAATCATAAATTCTCCTGCCTCTACCAAGAAATCTTTACTATTCACATCATAGAATGCAAATGCTTTTCTTGGTAATGTAATGCTTACTTCTTTGCTCTCCTTTGGCTCAAGAAAGACTTTATGATAGCCCTTTAATTCTTTCACTGGTCGAGCCACACTACATTCCACATCCTCCACATAGCACTGCACGACCTCTGCGCCTGCTACATCACCAGTGTTGGTAACTGTAGCAGCGACTGTCACTGCACTATCAGCTAAAGCTAAGTTGTTTTCCCTAATATCACTAGCTGATTGTTCCTTTGTATCTCCTACTACCTGCACCTTTAAATCACTTATTTCAAAATTACTGTAGGACAATCCATATCCAAAAGCAAATGCAGGCTTCACATTTTCTTTCTCATAGTAGCGATAACCAACGAATATTCCTTCTTTTAACTCTATTCTGCCTTCTTTGCCAAACTCTCCATTCTTGGCAGTTACGGTGTCTGCATACCATACAGGGAAAGTCTCAGGAAGCTTACCAGAAGGATTCACTTTTCCTAGCAAAATATCAGCCAACGCCGTGCCTGTCTCCATACCTGAAAAATAGCTCCATACCAAAGCTTTTACCCTAGAAAGCCATGGCATCTCCACAGGTGATCCTGCCACCATTACCACAATCAGATTGGGATTCACATCCAACAATGCCTCCACCAATTCATCCTGTCCATAAGGAAGCTTCATATCTGTTCGATCTCTTCCCTCTGTGTCATAATCATGGTTCAATCCGCCCACGAAAATAACCTCATCTGCCTCTTTCGCAAGGGCAACCGCCTCTTCCAATAAGCTCTGACGATTTTCTTGAATCTCTTTACGAAGGGCTTCCTGCTCTGCACTGCCAGCTGTTTCTTCGCCCATCACCTGACGTTCCAAGCTTGCTTCCTGCCAGTTCACTTCATTCACATCTTTTTTACCAGGAATATAATAGCCCTGAGCATAGGCCACATCTACATTGCCTCCAAGAGCCTTTTTCAAACCCATTAATGGTGATATTTCATACAAAGCTTTAATCTCTGCACTGCCACCGCCACCTGCATGCATATGCTGGGCATTATGACCAATCATAGCAATCTTACGTTTTCTAGGCGCAGCCATTCCTTCACGAACCTCTGCCTGTAAACGTTCCTCTGTGATAGGAAGAAGTCTGTCCTCATTTTTTAACAAAATAATTCCTTCGCTGGCAGTCTGACGAATTGCTTCTTGATGCCATTTTGCATTGTACTCACCAGCCTTGCGTTTTGGCGCATTCTTACCAATCATTTTCAGACGATACATCATGCGTAGAATGTTCTTTACCTTGGCATCTATATGCTCTTCTGCAATCTCACCCTTTTGAATCGCCTCAAACAATGGATTCGCCAAATGGTAATCGTCGAAATCAGTTGTGACGCTCATTTCAATGTCCATGGATACCTCTGCGGTCTCCTTGGTTCTATGTACAGAGCCCCAATCACTTATGACAGTTCCGTCATATCCCCATTCTTTACGAAGAATATCGTCCAAAAGCTCTTTATGCTCACTACAATGAGCACCATTTACCTTATTGTAAGCATTCATCAAAGAATAGGTATTGGCTTCCTTTACTGCTGCCAAGAATCCTGGCAGATAAAGCTCTCTTAAAGTACGTTCATCTACAATGGTATCCACCATAAAACGGTCTGTTTCCTGCCCATTCACCGCAAAGTGTTTTACACAAGCTGCTACATCACATTCCTGCACACCTTCGATAAAAGGTACCGTCAAAGTCTCCACCAAATAAGGGTCTTCGCTCATATACTCGAAGTTACGCCCACACAAAGGATCACGTTTAATATTAATGCCAGGTGCTAAAATAACGTCCTTACCTCTGCCTCTAGCTTCCTCACCCAATACGCAACCACTTTCATATGCACGTTGTGGATTCCAAGTAGCAGCAAGTGCACTATTGCTTGGCGAATAACTTGTAAAATCATCCGAATATCCATAGGGAATCCAACTGTCATCTGGGAATTCCATACGTGGTCCCATTGGACCATCAGACATCTTCAAAGCAGGAATACCCAATCTTTCAACAGCCGCTGTACGGAAAAACCCAGCGCCATGAATCATGCTGATTTTTTCTTGTAAAGTTAATTTGCTTGCAAGTGCTTCTACCTGTTGCTCCAGCAATTCTCTTTCTGAAGCAGAGACACTATGATCTTTTTTTTCATACTTTCTCATAATTTTACCCCACTTATATTGTATTATTTTTTGGCGTTTGCAAAACGCCTTTTACCGCATGAGTATATGCTCAGCACTCCCAAAGCTCCTTATTGTCTCTCCTTATTCCCTCAAAATGAGGGCACCCTCTCACTCCATATTATTCGTTTTTACCTTGACATTCAATCTCTTTTTCACTAATATTTTAAATGTATTTCGATGCGTGGCTCAGTTTGGTAGAGCGCCGCGTTCGGGACGCGGAAGTCGCAGGTTCAAATCCTGTCGCATCGATTCAAAATCCCCCCAAGAATCTAGTATTTTTGCCTATTTGCATACACTAGATACTTGGGGGGCTTGTTTTACTTTTTCATTTGTCGATAATAATGTTCGCCTATTCCAAACACAACGAATATCGTTGCCATACTCATGCTTTGCTGGAAACTAAACATATTATTAGCGGTAAAAGCAAGCAAACTCAAACCGCAAGCTCCCACGATAGGCTTTTCCATGCCTGCTTTTAAAAAACGGACAATCGCACTGACCATCATTCCGATATAGCCAATGGCACCTATAATTCCTAAATCCACCAACACTGTAAACCACTCATTGTGCGCATTGGTAAGCTGTGCTGCGTGAAAATTTTGCTTCACAAGGCTTTGTAATGCTTCACTTCCATGATTATGTAAAAAAGCAGACATAGCATCTGGTCCCACACCTACTATTTTATGTAGCAAATCTTGCTCTGCAAAGCACATCCATGCAGCCTTCCAAGTAGCCCCTCTGTTACTTCCCCATTTATCCGTAAACGTAAAGAAACTCATATTAGAAAGCCTACCTAGCGCTTCTGGATGAGTGGTATTAAACCATATCAGCACTATTACAGCTCCTAGCCCAACCACGAAACAAATTGCCGCTACATAGCCCACTATTTTCATAGATTTCACAGGATATTTACCTTTTTTATTTAACCAAGATACACCCACATAGAAAAGAGTAAATATCACTACCATAAGGGTAGCAAGTTGGGTATTAGTTAACACATCAATAACCCCATCCACCAATGTAAATCGCTTCGGCCAAAACAATCGGAGGAGCCATGTAGTCCAACAGGAAAGTGCAAATAACACCATTTCCAGGAAAAAGTTCTCCATTAACTGCCCGTTAGACACTGACATACAAAAGGTTACTAATAGAACCACTGCCAAAGCAAATATGCCACTCAAGCTTCCCTGTGCAACCAATATGGCAAATCCCACATAGACATATATACCAAGCAATATCTGCTGCCAAATTTTCCATTTCTGTCTCTGCCAGAACAAATAGAAACCTATAAAAAATACCGATACTATATAGCCACAAAACCAATTGATATTGCCTATAGTGGACAAAAACTGTGTGTGAACTACTTTCATATCAATGGGATATACGTTAAATCGGTTCATATATCCCAACACAAATATTCCAAAAGAAACCACAGGTATAGCTGCCACAATCCATTTGTGCCCATTCCAACAGGTTGCAATCAACACATAGATTCCCACAAATAGCAATTGTGGAAGCAATCCCATATACCATCCATTGGCTCCCCATAATGCATCTGCTTTGTAATCACTAAAAAGATATGATATAAAAAGACTGAACACAAAGAGAATCGTAAACCAATAAGATACTGGTAATTTCCATTTTTTCTTTTCTACCGCAACCTTTGTCTTTGACATCTTACTTACAAGTATATTGACCCCTGCACCAAAAGCTATTATGGGTATCAACAAATACCACATTTTTGTACTACATTCTCGGAAAAAGGTCGCTTTATCCGTACCGATATGAGTAAAGCCTTCCTTAAAATACAGAGGCATTACCACAATCAACAGTAGCATATAAATGCTTACGCCTATATCCAATATATCCTGAAATACATTATTTTCCTGCGTTCTCTTGCCTATATTCTTGCCCATATCCTCGTCCCTTCAGACTATTATAAGTCTCGTATATAATAATAAATCCCAATGGTCCCTTGATAATTCCCCATACACCAAATAACTGAATGCCTGCATATAAAGACACCAATATGGCAATGGGTGAAACCCCTAACTTTCTTCCAATCAGTCGTGGTTCTAAGAACTCCCTAATAATAATACATGCCACATATAACAGTAGGCAACAAATTGCTTTTCCATAGGAACCCTGTAGTAATTGTACCACTGCCAATGGGCAAAGCACAATTCCTGTTCCCACAAACGGAAATGCATCTAGCACGCCAGCCAAAATCCCCCATAGCACACCATGATGAACCCCCGCAATGGTAAGTGTGGTAGCTGCAACAACTCCCACAATAGACATAATCGTAGCCTCTGCTTTTACAAAACCTGCAATATAACGAATCACACCACAGATTACCTCTAGCAAAACATGACAACGTTCCTGCTCTAACATACGGTTCATGATGGCATCATAATCTTTCGCCAACAGAATGGTTGCTATCAAAAAAGTTAGCAAAAAGCCACCAATACTTGCAAGTATCTTAGCATACTCCAAGGACTGTGACAACATTCCTGGCAAGGTACTCTCTCGAAAATTTGACATTCCTTTCTCCACATGAGTCATAATCGTCTCTTCCATGTATGCACTATTTGTTCCTAGCACATCACTTAGCTTTTCACACACGGTATGCACTCCATTTACTAAATAATTCCCTGCCTCGCCTATGACATCTACCCATTGTGGGAGACTTCCCATAATCCACGAAAAAAGTACCCCCAGTAGCACCAGCACCACACTTCCTGCTACCACTAATAATAACGCAGCTCCTATTTGGCGATGTAGTTTTAACCTACTTTGCATTTTCTGTAAAGTGGATCCAAAAATAGTCACAAAAAGCATTGCACACAGAATGGGGGCAATAAGTGGTGACAAATATTCCAGAAAAAAATATACTGCCCCTATTAATAGAAGCAGTATCGCAATGTTACTATTTTTTATCTTTTCAACCATACAGACTACCCCCTTGAAACTTATTCTTAATTGGTATTAGTATGGTTATTTTTATGAAAATTATGGTTGGAAAAATAAGCTAAATGCTTTTCCTTCTGGTTCCATTGTATAAGAATGTTTTTGGTTGGTAGTTGGATGTGTAAATTCTATCTTATAGGCACACAAAGCCACATTACGAACTCCCAGTTCACGACTTTTTTGAATGGTAAATTCATCTGCATATTTGGTATCACCAAGTAAAGCCATTCCAGCATGCGCCATCTGTGCACGAATCTGGTGGAAACGGCCCGTATCAATGTGGATATCTATAAGACTAATTTCCTCCATTGTGGATTTATTATCCTCTTCCTTGGTAGATGTCACCTCATTTGATATGTGGGTAGACTCTGCTATTGATGCACTTCGCATCAACCGATACTGTAGCACCGCCTTTTTCGCCTCTGAATACTTATCCTGCTGCCCCGTAACCACCTGGGCATGGGAATTAGAATCCTTATACATGTAATCCACAAGCTCTCCTTCTTCTGCCACTGGTTGTCCACAGATTACCGCATAATATTGTTTATTCAATGTACCTTTGGCTAGCTGAGCCGTCAATTTTGCCGCCGCATCCTTGGTCTTTGCAAAGACAAGTAGTCCTTCCACAGGCTGATCCAGACGGTGGATGACACCTAAGTATACTTCTTTTCTGTCTCGCCCATTAGGCAACCCTTGCCCCTTGTTAATGCTCTTGGCATCTTTCTCAGCTTTATTACTAGACATCAAATAATTCTTCAATTCACTGACCACATCTGCCTGCCCTATTTTGGCAGTCTGGGTTGCCAACCCCGCTGGCTTATGAATCACTAATAATGCTTCATCTTCGTATATAATCTTTGTTTTCATGTGTCCTCTTATCCAAATACTGCAATAGCCAATTTCTTAAACAAAACCAATATTTCCCACTGTTTATACACGACTTCATCTCTAGTATTGTATACGCAATCCCTTGGGGTAATGATTCTTCATAATACCACCAGCAAGCTTACCCCAACCAATGCTATAACCATCTACTGTGATTAAGTACCAACCTTTCTCCCCCTCTGCTGGGAAAGTCTGACCATTTAAGTACGCAGTAATCACATTCTCCTTGGAATCTAGATTCCATACATATTTCGCCTGCTTTGAAGAAAGTGCCAACGCCAACGCATGAGATGGCTCGAAACGATTCTTTTTCATAGTTCCAAGCTGCAACCCTGCACGCATGACTTTCAAACCTTTTAAGCCCGGCATATCCTCTGGAATCAAGTAGATATTATCACCAAACTTCATATATTTACCCTGCAAAGGCTCTTTCAAATTCTCCTTAACAAAAGCAAGATAGTCTCCCAATTCCTTCTCAGAAATCCCCTTCTCTATTCCATTTAAGCTATCCATACGAAAGTCTGTCTCTTCTTCGCCAGCTTTCTGAAGTACTGCTGCATAATGGCCCTCTCCTTTTAAATGTTGTGGCCATAGGCGCAAAGTACCCTCAATTCCTTCCGCAGGTGCATCTACCCATGCAGCCACACCATCTGCGCTATGGTCTGACACATCTGTCACAATTCCCAATGATACCTTATCAATTGCCTCTATACGAAATTCAGAATGTCTTGCAAGAAAACGGCTAATACTTCCTTCATTCTCCGCTGGTGCAAAGGTACAAGTAGAAAATACTAATCTTCCGCCTGGGCGAAGCATCTGTGCTGCACAATCTAAAATCTCATCCTGACGGTCTGCACAGATTTGTACATTTTCAGGACTCCATTCTGTGCAGGCATCCTCATTTTTACGGAACATTCCTTCTCCGGAACATGGTGCATCCACTAAAATTCGATCAAAGTATTCCACAAAAACTTGTGATAAATGCGCAGGAGTCTCATTGGTAACACAAGCGTTGCGAATACCCATACGCTCTACATTTTCAGAGAGAATCTTTGCTCTGGCAGGATGAATTTCATTACATACCAGTAATCCTTCCCCTTTAAGCAATGCCGCAATCTGAGTACTCTTTCCACCCGGGGCAGCACACAAATCTAACACACGCATACCAGGCTCTACACCTAGTAAAGATACTGGTGCCATAGCACTAGGCTCTTGAATGTAGTACACCCCCGCCTCATGATATGGATGCTTACCAGGCTGGTCTTCCTTTTCGTAATAATAACCATTTTCTGCCCAAGGCACCTTAGTTACATGAAAAGGCAATTCCACACCTTCTGCCTTCAAAGTATTTATTCTTAATGCCTGATGTTTCTCCCCTCCCAAGCTCTCTACGAATGCATCATAATCTTCACCAAGCATATTTTTCATTCTCTCTAAAAAAAGTTCAGGTAACATATTGCTCCTCATGTCTTTCTATTGGTATAAGTCCCTATTTTCACAATTATCCTACCACAAGCCACTACATTATACAATAAAATAGAACCTATCATACACTCAAATAACAATGTAGATAGGTTCCATATACTATACTTTAAATCTGTTGCTAGGGTAACTTGTCCTTATACCTTAAACCTGTAACCCACGCCCCAGATAGTCTCAATATACTGAGGGTTCGCAGTATCTGCTTCTACCTTTTCACGAATCTTCTTAATGTGTACGGTTACAGTTGCAATATCACCGATGGAATCCATATCCCAAATCTCACGGAACAATTCTTCCTTGGTGTACACATGGTTTGGATTCTCTGCAAGGAAAGTTAGTAAATCAAATTCCTTGGTTGTAAATGCCTTCTCCACGCCATCAATGTACACACGTCTTGCAGTCTTGTCAATACGAATACCACGAATCTCCACAATATCATTCTGTGGCTTCTGGTTGGTTCCTACTAATCTCTCATAACGAGCCAGATGTGCTTTTACTCTTGCTACCAACTCACTTGGACTGAAAGGTTTGGTCATATAATCATCGGCTCCAAGACCTAAACCTCTGATTTTATCAATGTCATCCTTTTTCGCAGACACCATCAAAATAGGAATGTTCTTCTCTTCACGAATCTGTTTACATACTTCAAAACCACTCATACCTGGCAACATCAAATCAAGTACAATTAAATCATAATCACCTGCAAGTGCTGTTTGCAAACCTTCATCACCTGTATTGCAAATATCTACTTCAAAATCACTTAATTCTAAATAATCTTTTTCTAAATCTGCAATTGCTACTTCATCTTCAATAATTAAAATCTTGCTCATATCGCTTTCCTTTCCACTTCTTTTCATAAATTCATCCTATATCTTTTACCTATGCATACACAGGTTATCATTTAACATTTCACAATCAGTCATTAGGAAGCTCCATGTACTTTCGCAATACAAAATGCATACAAGTACCTTCACCTTCTTTACTAGTTGCCCAGATATAACCGCCATGATCTTCAATAATCTTCTTCACAATCGAAAGACCTATACCGCTTCCACCTTGCGCTGAATTACGAGAAGCATCTGTTCTATAAAAACGTTCAAAAATCTTAGGTAGATCTTTTTGTGCAATACCTTTTCCATTGTCTTCAATCTCAACACGAATAGAATCCAACTCGTCTAATATGCGAATATCCAACTGCCCATGGGGCTTATCCATATATTTCACACTATTACTGATAATATTATTAATTACCTTTTTCATCTGCTCCGGATCTGCTATGACAATCGTGTCAGAATCTACGATATTTGAGTAGTTAAGCTCAATATTCTTTGATTCAAGATCCAAACCAACCTCTTCTACACAATCTCCAAAATAATCTGCCACATTAATACGATGGAAATTATATGGAATACGATTATTATCAATTCCTGAATACACGGTCAATTCATTAATTAGTCTATCCATATCATTGGCCTTATTATAAATGGTTTTGATATACTTATCCATTTTTTCAGGAGTATCTGCAACTCCATCCATAATTCCCTCTACATATCCCTTAATTGCAGTAATTGGTGTCTTCAAATCATGGGAAATGTTGCTAACAAGCTCTCTATTTTCCTTTTCATGTTGATACTTCTCTTCTGCAGATTCCTTCAAGCGAAGCCTCATATCCTCATAATTGTGATACAAGTCCCCTATCTCTCCTCCACTATCTGTCTGCAAAATATAATCGAAATTACCTTCTTTAATCTTACGCATGGCAATATTCAGTTCATTAATAGGGCGAAATACCCCTTTATGAATCCACTGCGTCAGCATTAGACTTGTAAAAATCAAAATAAATAGAATAGCTATAAACATGTCCCTCAATAATTGCTTAGAAATTAAGGGATTCACTCTTGCGATAACAAAGATACTACCGTCTCCACCGTCAGCAAATGGAAAATCAATCTTTTTAACGTACTTCTCTATATCATTATAATAATAGCCTGAGTCATCAGAAATGTCACCTTCACCAAACTGCGGTAATCTATCAAAAATTTTCTTCGTAGCGTCCTCATTACTTGTAAAATATAGCTCGTCATTTTTTCTTACTATAATGTAGGTTGATTTCCTCGCTACATCAGCACTAATATCCTGCAAATATTCTTTATCTTCTAATAAAGTAGGATTTTGCTCTTTTTGCTCCAGCAACGAATAATAAACCTCATCCGTAGTATTAACAAAGGTCTGCATATTCTCCGTCATCATGGAATAATCTAATGCATCTATCGGCAATCCCTGTTGCGCATTACTAACGTATACACCAATAACCACAAAAGCTACTATTGTTAATAATAATGGCAATAGAACTATGGTAACAAAGGTAACACGTAATCGAGTCTTGAATTTCATAATTCTCACCCTTTCTGGCGTTTTCTAGATTATACCACATTTCATTTTTCAAGTGTGTAAACTAGGCAGAACATTCTCATAAAAAAAGTATAAACTTGGTAATGAAAAAATTTTATCAAAAAATGTTGACTTTTTGAAAATATATGTTATTATAATTATAGTAATCGTTACTATTATTGAAGGAAGGAGCTGAGTATGGCACTAAAGCGAAGCAAACAACGTGAGACGATCAAAGACTTTCTTATGACAAGAAAGGATCATCCCACCGCAGATGTTGTTTATATGAATGTACGCCAACAGTTACCCAATATTAGCCTTGGTACTGTGTACCGCAACTTAACTCTTTTGGCAGATATTGGAGAGATACAAAGGCTTCGTGTGGGAGATGGCGTAGACCACTTCGATGCAGACATTTCTAATCACAGCCATTTTGTATGTACTGAATGCAGTAAAGTCATTGATTTAGAAATGGATAGCATCGACCATATTAATGAAATTGCTGCCGAGAATTTCGGCGGTAGAATCGCAGGTCATGTCACTTATTTTTATGGCGCCTGTGAAGATTGCACTAACAAC